>JAZNHM010000123.1:0-4085 GCA_045576955.1 Acutalibacteraceae bacterium
ATCATGAAGAATGACGGTACAGTTGACGATTTCTACGCAGGCGTTAAGGATTTCTACGACAACTATCTCAAGGCAAAGCTTGACTGATAAAAACAATCAACCCCGTTACAGAACAATTCTGTAACGGGGTTTTCTTTTGAATCAATAATTTCTTGTTGTTATTTTATATCTTCCGACATATCCGACAGAACCTATGTAAGAATTTTTATCGGCAAAGCTTCCGTCGGTTGAATCTGTGCTGCCTGCAACGAGAAGCTCTCGATTGCCCGATGAATATGCAAGGCAGAGTGCGGCATCATCGCCATAACCCGCCTGCGAAAGCACATTGACAGCCGTACCGTTGACATCGAGAAAATAAACAAATCCGTCTGTTCCTCCCTTGTTGCCTATTGATGAAAATTCACGGTTTGACGAGGTCGTATATCCGGTCATGGCAAATCCACCATCTGTTTTGACAACATCGGTAATATAGTCGTCATAGAATCCCGAAATAATTCTGTACCACTGTCTTTCACCGTTTTTGTTAAGACGGATTGCAAGCGCATCGGTATCGCCGCAATTGTGAATTCCCTCTAACGTGCCATCGGGAGAAGTTGCGGAAATCATCGTGTAATTGCCCGCAACAAGGCATCCGCCCTTACCGTCAGCCGCAATCGAATCAAATTCATCCGCGCCCGAGGTCGCAATAACATAGCTCCACTGAAATTCGCCTGCTTTGTTAAATTTCATAATAACCGTATCGGAATAACTGCCAAAAAGGCCTTCAAACGATGCAAACTGTCCGTCCGTTGCGGTTGTTATGCACGCAAGGAAAATATTGCCTTCGTCATCAACGTCAATTCCGTTTATACTGCTGCTTTTTGAACCGTTAAAATAATGTTTCCAAAGCACTTCATTATCATTGTTAAAATTGATAACGATAGAGCTTATATCCTCTACGCCCGAGAAATCGCCATCGTGAGATGTCGTTTTTCCTCCGACCGCATAGCCGTCGGAAGTTGCACTTATGCAATAAAAGAAGTCATCGCCTGTTCCGGAATAAACGTTTTTCGACAGCTCTGTGCCGACAGATGACAGCGTAATTACAACAGCATCGTTACCACCGATTCTGCCGTATGTGGAAGAATATGTGAATGTGCCGACTACAGCAATATTTCCGTCGCTGAGAACGGCAACATCATAAAGCGAAACAGTTGAATCCGAATTACCGAAAAGCTTAACCCACTCAACCGTGCCTGCTCTCGAAAACTTTGCAACAAAAGAGAACGGGGTCTTCCAATTCAAAGAGCTGTTATAAAGTCCCGTAAAGTCACCGTCAGTTGATGCAGTAGTGCCGCAAGCTATATATCCACCGTCGGGAAGAGCATCGATGCCTCGGATAACAGTTCCGATGTAATCCGCATTTCCGCCGAAAATTGCAAGAGCAACTTCACTTGCGCTGTTAATATAAGGACCTTTTTCGGTTGTAGACGGTTGGGTTGTTGATGCCGTTGTTTTCTTTGTGGTTGAAGGTATTGTTGTTGCGGTTGTAATTTTTTCGGTTGTTGATTCCTCGGTAGCCGGAACCGCCGTTGTGGATTCGGAAAGGGTTCTTACGTTAAGATATACTTCTTCATTACCTTGTGCGTGTGTTGCAGTCGCCTTGTATCTAGCATATACTATGTAATCTTTGTCAGCCTGAAGATTTGCATAATCTACCTTTGAGCCCCAATCATAAACAATGCCATACTGAGGACTCTTAAGCTGATATTCGCATCTGTCATCATATTTTACAGAAATCGAGTTATATGTTAATGACTCAAGAACAGGTTTCTCCGGAATAACAGGGTCATAAACCGTAACAACAACCGGATCAGAGCTTACTTTTGCTCCGTTAATCGTTGCGTTTGCAGTAATCGAATAGGTTTCGCCCGGAACAACTTCGACAAATCCCTGCAAACCGTTTCCCATATCCAGATACTCTGCCGAAGGTTCTATTGTAAGAGTAACTTCGCTTCCTTCAACAGCAGGGGGCACAACAAGAATACTACATTGGTCATCATATACAACCACCTGAGGCTGAGGAATAACTACTTCCCTTACAGTTACATTCAGTGTATCATAAGCATCTCCGCACCTGACGGTAACAGTCGATGTGCCAACTGATTTACCTTTGATATAAAGTACTTTATTGGATAAAACAGCACTTGCTACGTTTGGATCAGAAACAGTAACCGAGAATTTGTCGGTTGTGTTTTCAGGAGTAACCGATACGCTTACATTTTCAGTTAAACCGACATCCAGTGCAACATCAGAATGCGAAAGGACTACCGAAGTGCAGGAAATGTTCGCTTTTGTTACCGTAACACTGCATGATTTATAAAATCCTCCGTCCTCTGTGATTGCATAAACAGTTGTTACGCCTTCGTTTATACCTCTTATGACTCCGTTGCTGTTAACGGAAGCTATGTTAGGATTGTCGCTTTCAAAACGAATGTTGGAATTTTTTGCGTCCGAAGGCAATATTTCAGCTTTGAGTAAGGCGAAATTTCCTATGGACACGTTCAAAGACTTATTATTTAATTTAACACCGGTTGCTAAAAATGCGTTTCTGATTCCGAACGTTTTCAGAAAATTATTAAAAAGCTCTCTGAACTCCCTTTTAAAATAAAGCAAAAAATCACTTTCAAGCTGGACATTTTGTGACGAACTGACAGCTGCGGGTAAAACACCGGATCTGTTTTTTTCTACAGATAGCAGTTCTCCCTCTGTTTCCATTTCATCCAAAAAAGACTGACTGTCATCTGTTGAAACTGATGAATAAGCCGGCTCGGTTTCGATGATATCACCCATACCGAGTAAATTGCCGACTCCGTTAATAACTATCGCACAAACCAGAATAATCGCACTTGCTGATTTAATAAAAAAATTGCAGTCATATGCTAACCACATGTTTTGTCCCCCCCTTCGCGAAGTGCGCACACATTAATACATTATATATTTTACTATAAAATGCATAAAAAATCAATAGCCGACGGAATAACCGTCGGCTGTAAAATTTGTATTTAGATTTCGGGGATTTCGATTTCAATTTCTCTGCCAAGCTCCGCTGAACGTGAGATACCGTCAATGATAGCCTGGTTGTAGAGAATCTGGCTACAAGGAACAGGTGCTTCGCCATCTTCTTTAACAGCATCAACAAATGAGCGGATTTTGATATCGAAGCAATCAACATCATTTTTCTTCATAGGAATGTATGTTTCAATCTGCTCGCCCGCGATTTCACGGTAGATAACAAGAGGACCGCCAATGCTGCCGTTCCAGCATTCTGTTGAGGGAACTCTTACCGAACCCTTTGTACCCATAATAATGGTGTCACCCGGGGTGTCAAGGTTCATTGCCCAAGCAATTCTGAAGTCGAGGATAATACCACCTTCAAGACGGATGAAACCTGCAGCAAAGTCATCAACGCCGAAAACATCGTGATGCTCGTATGAGGGACTCTTGCCGAAGAAATCCGACTTGTAGCCTGAAACTGTAAGCGGCTTGGGATATCCGATTGAGTTAAGAACCATATCAAGTGAGTAGCAACCGATATCACCAAGAGCACCGATACCTGCTGTTTCTTTTTCAATAAATGATGTGCCGAAGGGAGTGGGAATGCCTCTTCTTCTGCCGCCGCCGGTCTGAATGTAATAAATCTGACCGAGTTCGCCTGACTGAACAACCTTTTTGAGCATCTTCATGTTCTCATCAAATCTGGGCTGGAAGCCGATTGAAAGAACGCCTTTGCTTGCCTTTTCAGCCTTGCAGATAGCAACAGCTTCTTCAAGAGTTACGCACATAGGCTTTTCAAGAAGAACGCTTACGTTATGCTCGAGAGCATAGATGGTGCATTCGGCATGGGTTGCGTTATAAGTACAAACGCTGACTGCATCACAGATGCCTGCATCGATGAGCTCTTTGTGGCTGGGGAAGAATTTAACGTCTCCGTCAACGCCGTATCTTTCGCAGAAAGCTTCTGCCTTGCCGGGAACAAGGTCTGCTGCTGCAACTATTTCAACGTCGGGGCATTTCTGATATGCCTTAACATGAGCTTCTGCAAT
>JAZNHM010000124.1:0-14337 GCA_045576955.1 Acutalibacteraceae bacterium
GATATTGTTTTTATATCCAGAAAGTTGCATGTATAGTTTTTGCTTTCTGTATTGAGGTATATATCATATGGGCAATCTGACCATTGAATTTTTAAAAGTGAGAAAAACGGATCCCATACATCTTCGTATAAGTCGCATGAATTAACAAGTATAGCAACCTTTTTATCCATAACGTATTTCTCCTTTGTATTTCTTGATTTAAATCGACTATAAAACAGGCAGCTGTTCTATGGGGCTTATTGTCTATGTTTTTACCAATAACACCCATTTTCAACTTCTTTGAATTTTTTCGGTGGTTCTTCCATAGGCCTTATCCATGCATCGGTTATGTTTTGTTCAATGCCGTGCTTTATATCTCGTTCACCGTATATACCGAAAAACAGCGGCGTTCTTCCGCAAGTTTCAATTGCGATTTTACCCATTCGCTTGATTTCAACGGCTATCGGAAAACCATAAGCACCTGCGCCAATGAGTGCAATATCAAAATCTATTTTTTTGATATCATTCAACATCTTATTAAGAACTTCAAATGAATTTTTAAAGCCGCCGGGTCTCTCGCCGACTTGAGTAACATATGTTTTGTAAACAAGCAAATCAAAATCAGGAAGTTCAAACTTAGGATCGTTGACTAACTTATCTTTTCTTTTATACTGGTATTCTATCGAATCTGCAAAAGAATTAATAACCAGAACTTTTTTTCCTTTAAGTGCTCCAATCCAGGTTTTATCTGTTTCTATATCAAAATACGGACCTAAATCAGAAAAAGTAGGTACAGCATTCTGAGCAAATCTCTTGAAAAAGTACGGCGTGTAAATTCTGGAAGGAAACATTGCCGATAAAAAATCACATTCTGGTATTCCTTTTATGGTTAATTCGGCATATTTGTCTACAGCTTCAGTTTTGTTATCATAATCGTCGGCAAAAAAGCCTGATGTTGTAAACAACCAATCAAGCATTTCTTCACTGTAATTATCCCTCATTTTTAGGATACGTTCACAATACTGACCTGCAATAACGCCTTCAGTTCCGCCCAAGCGTGCAAGTAACATCGGCTTGCCATTTTCAATAAATTGTGAGATGTCATCTGAAAGTGAGGAGATTGTTTTAACGGGCTTGTCTATAAGTTTTTTAGTTATTTCTTTATCTTTTATACCTAATTTTTTTCCGATTTTGTATACTAAATGTAAAAAAGACAATTGAGCTTTTCCTTTAATAACGATGTTGCTCATTACAAAGTCCTCCTGATAATAATGTTTTGACGGAAATTTAGGTGGTGCTATAAAAACTGAACCAAACAAAGTAGATATACCATAAACTTTTTTTATTGATTATATCTTAAATTTTAACATAAAGAAGATTGAGTGTCAACACATCTGTTGTAAGCCTACGAAAACAATCAAGTGTTGATTTATATATTTGAATTGACGGAATGTATTTTATAATATATAATATACAATGGAAAATTATAAATGCGGAGGAAACCGTAATGACTGCTGCCCAAATGTTTGAACAGACATATAAAAAATCTGCGCAATATACCGCTTTTACGCCTTATAGAATCTGCCCGATAGGTGCGCACAGCGACCATCAGCTCGGCAAAATTACGGGATTTGCAATTGACAAAGGCATACATATTGCTTACGGTCCGAAGGAAAACGGCGTTGTTGAAATAAAATCAATGCAGTTTGATAAGCGTGCTCAGTGGCATGTTGCGGCAACTCCCGAAACCGTTCAGGGCGACTGGGCGGACCATCTGCGCGGCGCGACGATTGCGCTCAACAAGCGTTATCCTCTCCGCAGAGGACTTTGTGCCGTTGTTGACGGCGAACTTCCCATCGGCGGCCTTTCATCGTCTGCGGCTGTTATTATAACTTTTCTTTCCGCACTTTGCACAATGAATAAAATTGAACTTGAACCCGCAGAACTTATCGCAATTTCGCAAGAAGCTGAGAATGCCTATGTCGGTGTTTCCTGCGGAAAGCTTGACCAGTCGTGTGAAGTTTACTGCAAAAAAGATCACCTTCTTTATATGGACTTGCAGAATGATACATATGAGCTGATTTCTCAGAATCCCAAAATGAAGCCTTATAAGATTGCTATATTTTTCAGCGGTCTTGAGCGTTCTCTTGCAGGTTCTGCGTTTAATATGCGTGTTGACGAATGCCGAAGTGCCGCTTATGCGCTCAAAGCATACGCAGGTATGGAATACGGCAAGTTTGAAGAGACAAATCTCCGTGAAGTTCCTTATGAAGTTTATCTTGAACATAAGGACAAGCTTCCTGAAAACTGGCGTAAACGCGCCGAGCATTGGTACACTGAGTTTGACCGTGTGCAGAAGGGCGCGGAGGCTTGGAGAAACGGCGATATTGAAGAATTCGGCAGACTTTCGTTTGAAAGCGGAAAATCCTCGATTTACAACTGGGAAACAGGTTCTCCCGAACTCAAAAAGCTCTATGAAATAATGACTCACACCGAAGGGATTTACGGCGGACGTTTCTCGGGTGCGGGATTCAAAGGCTGCTGCATGGCACTTATCAATCCCGATTTTGAAGAAAGCATCATTGAAACGGTAACCCGTGAATATCTCAAAGCATTTCCTCATCTTGAGGGCAAATATTCCGTTCATATCTGCGAAAGTGCAGATGGTGTTAATCTTGGTTAATTGGAGGAATAAAATATGAAATGTCTTATTTTGGCGGCGGGCTATGCTACCCGTCTTTATCCTTTGACCGAAAATTTTCCAAAGCCGCTTCTTAAAGTTGGCGACAAAACTATTCTCGACTGGCTTATCGATGATATCGACACATCGGGAGAAATCGATGAATATGTTGTAATTTCAAACAGCAAATACGCTCATCATTTTGATGAATGGGCAAAAACAAAATCGCAGAAAGTAACCGTTGTTGACGACGGTACGGACACCAACGAAACCCGCCTCGGCGCGGTAAAAGATATTCAGTTTGCGATTGACAAGCTGAACCTTGACGATGATATGCTTGTTATTGCGGGTGACAATGTGCTCGATTTCAGCCTCACAAAGTTTGTTTCCTATGCAAAATCTAAAAGCACCTCCTGCATAATGAGATATTTTGAACCTGAATTCAACAAACTCCTCAAATGCGGAGTTGTTACAATTGATGAAAATGACAAAGTTCTCAATATGACTGAAAAATCACCCACTCCCGCAACAAATTGGTGTTGCCCTCCGTTCTATTTCTACACAAAGTCCGATGCAAGACTTGTGCAGAAGGGTATAGACTGCGGATGCGGAACGGATGCTCCCGGAAGTTACATTGCATGGCTTTGCACACAGACTGAAGTCCACGCAATGGAAATGCCCGGCAGCAGATATGACATCGGCAACCTTGAAAGCTATGAAAAAGTCAAATCGGAGTATAAAGGTATAAACAAGTAAAAGGGGTTTTGTCTTTATGAAAGGTAAAACTGGCATTATATCAAAAGCCAAAAGCGTAATTAAAACAGCAAAAGAATACTGGAATGTACCGCCGAAGGGCAAAAACATTCCGTATAAAGAAGTTGCCGCTTTGAGCGGTGCGGGATTCGGCGTTCATTGGACAACGCTTCTCGCTTCAACAATAGGACTCAGTGCAGGCAACTTCCTTGTCGGTGCAAGCATAGGACTTCGCCCGATGGATTTGCAGATAATGCTGACTGTTGCCAATCTCATAGGCATTCCCATCGGCATTTTCAGAAGCTGGTATTATGACAACCATCATATTCCCGGCGGAAAATTTCTGCCGTTTATAAAAAGAACAAGTTTTCCTATTGTTCTCATTTCGATGATATTTGTCTGGTTGCCGTATGAATATTTCAGCTACAACACAAAGGTAATTGTTGTATGGCTGATGTATTTCCTGCTCAGCCAGTTTCTCTCGTTCTATAGCGAAAGCTATAACTATTTTCAGCAGATTATATCGCCCGATGCCCAGGAAAGAGCAAATGTAATGAGCATTTCCCAGGTTATTTATTCTATGGCACCAACGCTTACAGGCTTGTTTATTCCGATGTTTGCAGGCTGGACATGGGGCTTGAATAACATATGGACTTACCGTGTTATATATCCGATATTTACGATAATCGGTCTTATAATAAGTGTCATTTTCTTCCGCAAAGTCAAAGAAAGACTTATTCTGCCGAAGAAGAAGCCCGAAGCCGTCAGAATGTTTGATGCAATCCGTGAGGTTGCAAAGAATAAGTATTATTGGATAATCCAGTCTGCGGCGTGGGTTGTTTTCCTCGAATCGGGCTACGGCGTTGTTCTCGGTTGGACATTTGTATACGCGTTCAACGGTGAATATGAGTCCTATCTCGGCCTTGCAAACACGGTTATCGGCAATGCCGCTTTGTGGTCGATGCTTCTTGCGCCTCTTGCAATCAAGCTGATGGGCAAAAGAAATCTTCTTATCACCGCAAACTCAATCAACGTTATAGTTCTTCTCGTGCTTTATTTTGTTTACAAAAACATTCTTCTTGTTTGCGTACTCTGGTATTTCAACAGTTTCATCAATACATTCTGGAACATTGTTCAGCACCAAATAAACGCCGATATGAGGGACTATCACCAATGGAAAACGGGTGTCAGAGTTGACGGTCTTTTCGGCCCTCTCGGAATGATAGGCACCGTTATCGGATTCTTCACGGGAATGGTTTATCCCGCAATTTATGAGAAGATGGGACTTCTCGAAGATTATAATGTTCTCTATGACGACGCAATCCGAAACAACCTCTTTGAAGTTCTGATTCTCTGCTCCGCTTTGGGCGCATTGCTCAATCTTATTCCGTTCTGTTTCTATGATCTTACGGAAAACAAGCACAGAGCTTATGTAGGCGTGCTTAAAATCCGTGCGATGTTTGAAAATCATTCCATCGGTGCTCTTGAAGATGATGAGCTTGCAGATGCTATGGAGATAATTCACGAAGCGAAGGCGCACTTCGGCAAAGAAAAAATCAAAGCGGATAAATCTGTTTCAAAAGCAGAAAAGAAAGCTGTTAAAGAAACAAACCTTGCTATTGAAAGAGCCTCTATTATTATGCAGGATCTCAATAAATTTTCAGGCGAAGCAGGCATTGCAAGGCTGGCTCAGGCAAAGGCCGACTATGCAAACGGAATGGTTTATTTCTATGATAATGCAACCGAAGAAATGAAGAATGCCAAAGCTCTTCCCAAGGGAACGGAAACTGAAAAAGAAATCCGTTCCGATGCAATCAAAAATGCACGCACGAAGAAAGAATCCGCTTCTCTCATCATAAAATACGATATTGATAATATCGTTAAGCCTGATGAAGCCGTTAAGGAAGAACTTCAGAACAGAGAAACAAACGGTTTTATCGAAACCATGAAGGTGAGAAGGGAGCTTAAAGCTTACCTGAAGGCGGTTTCAGTCTATGAAAGAGCTGTGAAACCCTATACTGATGCAAAAAATCTCATTGAACAGGCGGAAAACTACACTCATTACGAAGAACTTGAAGCAAGATATGCGGCAATTTTGGCGGAATAACGAGAGAAAGGAACAGGTGATATGACTGTGTTTTTAAAACAGATTATTTCGTTTTTTACCTCAATCGCACTTGTTATTTCAAACTTTCTCGGCATAAATGTTCCGTTCACCGAAAAGGTTGAGGATTTCAGGGTTACAACATACATCAGAGGAGAATATGTTCAGTCTGAAAGCAGTCTTTATCCCGAGGATTTTGACATTGTGACGGATGTTATTCTTTTTGAATGTGCTTCGTTCAACAGCAATGGCGAAGTTATCTGCAACGAACCGATACTTGAAACCGCACTTGCCAATATCCGCAGAGCGATCGGTGGCAGAGATGTCAAAATTACGCTGAATCTGCTCGGGCCGTGGGGTGTAACGGATTCCGATGTCTGGGAAGAGCAGATGGAAGCGCAGAGCGTTGAACACAACAAAGCTTTCACAAGCGGTGTTCTTGAAGATAACATTATCGCCGTGCTCGACAAATATGATTTCGACGGTGTTCATTTCGATTATGAATATCCGCTTTCTCTCAATGCGTGGCATTACTATAACAAATTTCTTGTGTCGCTCGATAAAAAGCTTGGTGACTACACTCTCGGAGTTGCGGGCAATGACTGGAACATAAAGTTTACTCCCGCTGCAATCAGGGCGATTGATACTTTTGAGGTTATGCTTTACGATATGATTGATGAGGAGGGCAGACACGCCACTTATGAGGACACAGTAAAGGCTGTGCAGAAAATCGGAATTTACGGTATGCCTCTTGAAAAGGTCAATGTAGGACTTGCTTTCTATTCCCGTCCGACGGATATGTCGGCATATTGGTACGGCTATAACGGATGCTATGATGGAATTGATGAAAACGGCTGGTATCATTGTGATGATACCGATAAGGATTTCTGGTTCAATACTCCAGATGTAATAAAAGCCAAAACCGAGTACGCAATCAATAACGGTTTTGGCGGAGTTATGATATGGCATTATAACTGCGACTTGCCCTCAACCCACGAAGATTCGCTCCTCAGAGCGGTAGATACTGCGATAGACAATAATTATTGATAAAAATCGGTTTCGTCTTTATGGCGAAACCGATTTTAATTTTTTTATGGTGTACCCTTGACATTAACACCCGCTGCGTGTCGCACCATATCGGATTTTCTGAGCGATACTGCCACTTCTCCCACGGACTACGATATGATTCTGACAGGAGATCTTGGTTCTGTGGGTTCACAGCTTCTGTGCGAGCTTATGATCAAGCAGGAGAACATTGATATCAGCGCTGTGCACGAGGACTGCGGACTTCTGCTTTATGATATGACTAATCAGAAGGATGTCGGCGCGGGAGGTTCAGGCTGTGGATGTAGCGGAGCTGTTGTTTGTTCCTACATTCTCAGAAAAATTGAAAACAGTGAGCTTAAGCGGGTTTTGTTTATCGGTACAGGAGCACTTCTTTCAAGCGTATCGCCCTTGCAGAGTGAAACGATTCCCGGTATTGCTCATGCTGTGCTTATTTGCGGAGGTTAACCGATGAACGAAATTACAAGTGCACTTAAGGTTGCAAATGCCGCAATGAAAACGGTAAAAACAATTGATATTGTAAAGAAAACCGTTATTGCTGCGGCAGCAGTCAGTTGCGGAATTTTTGTTCTGAAATTCTTCAGAAAATAACCTGCTTCTGAAAGGAAGAATAACCATGAATATAAATCTTGAAAAAATGATGAGAAAAGATGTATCACTTTTTGACTATTATGTAAGGCATCCAAAAAAATGCGGCAATTTTCAGATGGAAAATCATCTTTTAGATAATTTTCACGTTCTTAAAATGCGTGCAAAACAGGCTGAAAAAGAGTTGCACCGAACAGAAAGATATTATAAAGGCTCGGATATTATTCCGGGTCTTTTTGAAAAGAGCAGTAAACTTTGTAAAAAGGGAATTTTGCCTTGTGAGAAAGATGTTGTTGAATATTTCAAAAAAAGCGGTGGTTTGAGCGGCGCAGAGTTATCGTTTCTTCCGCTTATTATCACTTGTGTGCTTATTGATTATGCAGCGCAATCGATAAAGTCAAAGAGTGAATCTGCGGGCAGACAGCTTGCAAATGCAGTAATTTCACTTAGAAAAATGGGCGAAATGAATTTTGATTCTATTACGCAGAATCTTTTTGATGCAGAGGAAATACTGCTTGGCGATACAGAATACTGTATGATGGATGAACAATCAAAAAATATTTACCGAAAGAGGATTGCCGACCTTGCTTTTAAAATGAAGAAAAAAGAAAAGGATATAGCGCAGCTTGCAGCTGAAAAGTCAGAAAAAGATGGCGGACATATTGGCAAATATCTTTTTAAAGTCTCTAAATGTCCTAAGAGAGGGTACCTTTATATTGCAATGGAGATTATAATGCCTCTTGCAGTGTCGTTTTGCATAGCAGTGTTGTCAGGGAGCATATTGGCGGGATTACTTCTTTTTTTTCCGCTTTGGGAAGTTCTTCGTTTCCCTATTGAGTCCGCATCGCTCAAAAATGTTGCTGCGAGAGGAATTTTAAGGTTTTCGGTTGATTCTGTTGCAGTAAAAGGTGCGTGCGCGTTAATAACTGTTTCAACAGTTATGCCGTCTGTGGATAAAATAAGCAGCTTTGAATCTCATCTTGAGAATATTTATCTCAGCAATGGTTCAGAGCATATAAAAGTTTGCTGTCTTGCAGACTTCAAAAGTGCCGGTATGCCGAGAAAACCAGAGGATAAAATATTGATAAAGGCTGCCAAAGAGTCAATTGACAGGCTTAACCGTAAGCACGGCGGCGGTTTTGTTCTCGCTGTAAGACCAAGGGTGCATTCGGAAACTCAGAATGAGTTTATCGGAAAAGAGCGTAAAAGAGGTGCGATAACAGAGCTTATCAGAGCAATAAAAGGGAACGCAAAAGGTTTTTCTGTTATTCACGGTGATGTTTCGGAACTTGAGAAGGTAAAATATCTGATTGCGCTTGATGCCGATACGGGTCTTGTTTTTGATTCGGCAATAGAACTTATTGCCGCAGCAGAGCATCCGCTTAACAGACCCGTAATAAAAAACGGAAGGGTAGTGAGTGGTTACGGAATTCTTATTCCGAAAACAGAAACTGAACTTGTGAATGAAAATTCAACGGCATTTACAATTCTGATGTCAGGCGATTCGGGAATCAGCTCATACCATTCTGCGTCCGGTGAAAGATACCGCGATTTGTTTTGCGAAAGCATATTTTGCGGAAAAGGTCTTATCGATGTTGATTCATATTATGCTCTGCTCGACAATGCGTTGCCTGATGAAAAGGTTCTCAGCCACGATATCATTGAAGGCGGATATATGAGAGTGGGTTATGTCAGCGATGCACAGATTACGGAGGCGCTTCCGAAAACTGTTGTTTCATATTATCGAAGGCAACATCGATGGGTTAGAGGTGATTGGCAAAATATACGTTTCATCTTCGGAAAGAATCCGATGAATTTTCTTTCACGTTATAAAATATTTGACAATCTCAGACGAAGTGTCACTCCGATTTTTTGCCTTACAGCAATAATTGCATCATTGTTTATAGACGATTATATTGCTGTTGTAATAACATTGTGCTCATTATACGCGCTTTCTGCACGTAATTTGTATAGCTTGTTTCGTTCTGTTGCACACGGCGGAATCCGTTCTCTTTCAGGATGCTGTTATTCAAAATCGATACCTTCTGTGCTCGGCAATTTAATGCGTGGGTTTGCAGATATTGCCTTTTCCGCAAGGGAAAGTGCAGTGAATCTTGATGCAACGGTAAAATCGTTGTGGAGACTTTTTGTAAGCAAAAAAAATCTTCTTGAGTGGACCCCTGCAGCACAGAGTGAAGGGAGCGGATTCGGCAACACGCTTGTTTCGTGTATACCGTCGATGGCGGTAGCGCTGGTATTACTGATATTCGGGAACCCGCTTCATAGACTTGCAGGCATACTGATTCTTGCTGATATTCCGTTAACCCTGTTTACTTCGTCGGAAATCAGGCGAAAATCAGGCAAAATCAAAGATTCTCAAAGAGAAAAAGTGAGTTCTTATGTGTCTGCAATGTGGGGATTTTATGAGGATTTGTGCGGAAAAGAAAATAATTTTCTTCCCCCCGATAATATTCAGTTTTCACCGGTAAAAGCAATTGCAAGCCGAACATCGCCTACCAATATCGGCTTGATGCTTGCATCATTCCTTGCGGCACGTGACATGGGAATTATAACAACTAATGAGCTTTATATGAGGATGAATCTCAGCCTTAACTCAATTGAAAAATTAGAAAAATATGAGGGGAATCTGCTAAATTGGTACAGCACCACAACGCTTCAGGCTTTAAATCCGAGGTTTGTTTCCACTGTTGACAGCGGTAATTTTCTTTGTTGTCTTACGGCGGTTAAAGAAGGATTGCGTGAATATGTCGATGAATGCGGTATAATTGAAGAAATTATATCTAGGATTGAAAAAATTATTAACGAAACAAACCTTAAACCGCTTTTCAACGACCGCAAAAAACTATTTCATATAGGAATTAACCCCGATTCGGGTGAGAAAAGTAACAGTTTCTATGATTTATATATGAGCGAAGCGAGAATGACCTCTTATTTTGCGGTTGCAAGACGTGAAGTTTCAAAAAAGCATTGGGGGACGCAGGGCAGAGTGTTTGTCAGCCAAGGCAGATTTACGGGTCTCGCTTCCTGGACGGGCACAATGTTTGAGTATTTTATGCCTAATTTGTTTTTGCCTGCACCATATGGAAGTCTGACCCGTGAGGCTCTGTATTTTTGTCTTCGATGTCAGAAAAAAAGAGCAGGAAGCCTTCCGTTTGGTATATCGGAAAGCGGTTTTTTTGCTTTTGACAGAGACCTGAACTATCAATATAAGGCGCATGGCATAAAAAAACTTGCTTTGAACAAACGTCAGCTCAACGAAACTGTTATTTCACCTTATTCAACATTTCTTTCATTAACAGTAGCACCGTCGATGTCGCTCAGAAACCTTGAGAAACTTGAAAAATCAGGGATGTACGGTGTGTATGGGTTCTATGAGGCTGCAGATTACACAAAAGGAAGAAATTCAGGCGATTTTTCGGTTGTACGTTCATATATGGCACATCACGTTGGAATGAGTATGATTGCCGCAGATAATCTTCTTAACAGGGAATGTATGCAGAGAAGGTTTATGAGTGACGATTTTATGAAAGGTGCTCAAAGTCTTCTCGAAGAAAAGTTCCCGACGGATGCAGAAATTTTTGATGGAATAAGAGATGCGGCAATTCCGAATGTGAGAGAAAGAATTCATGGTAAAAACCTTGTCAGCGAATCGCCGAACCCATTCTCTCCTAAGGCAATGCTTCTCACAAACGGAAGAATGACGGTAAGCATAACGGATTGCGGAGCGGGGGTTAGTATTTATGACGGAATTGATGTAACAGTTAACAGTAATGACTTGTTTAACCGTCCGCAGGGAGTATTTGGTGTTTTTAAGAGCGAAAACAGGACATTTCCATTTGTTCAAGCACTTGACAGGGGTTCTTCAGCGCGCTATAAAGCAGAATTTTTTAAAGATAAAGCAGAACACACAGCCCAAAACGCAGATGTTACTCTTAAAATGAAAACAGTTTTGCTGAAACGTCACGATTGCGAACTGAGGACGTTCACAGTTGAAAATACAAGTCGAAAAAATCAACTGCAAGGTGATCTGATAATGTATTTTGAACCTTGTATTGAGAAAAGAGATGCTTATTCTGCACATCCGATGTATTCCAAACTGTTTCTGACCGACGAATGGGACAGCGAAAACAGATGTTTTCTTTTCGGAAGACGTTTATCGTCTGTCGGAAATGAGTACGGCATTGCGGCTGGATTAATCGGAAATATCGAAATTGCCCATGAGGCATCAAGAGAAAATGTACTGAAATCTCCGCAAGGTATATTTTCTCTCGGGAAAATCACAGATTTTAAAGAAAAAAGAGGAAATCCGGACTGTTGCTGTGCGTTTTCTGTTAAGATTAATATTGAACCCGGCAAAAAAATATCTTTTACTCTTGCAATTGCAGTGGGTGAAAGCAAAGAGAGTGCGCTTGATACTCTTATTGCGGTTAGGGCAGGTAAGGGAATCAATAAATCAGGAGAAAACCCGTTTTATTCTGCATCACCGGAGAATACCTTTGCTTCAAAAATTCTTTCAAAATCTCTTTTGGGACCCTGTACAAGCGAAATCATATGCGGAGAGAACAGTGTTTACAGAAAAAGTGATTTGTGGAGTTTCGGAATTTCGGGAGAAAATCCGATTGTATTGGTTGATTTGTATGGCAAAGAGTGTATTGATGATGTAATTCCTTTCATTCGCATCAACAAACGCCTCAGAAACTGCGGCATCAAAACTGACCTTGCAATAATTTTTGACGGTGAGGATAAATACAATCTTCCTATAACAAATGCGTTGAAATCGGAAGCTGAAAAAGAGGATTGCGGACTGATGATTGGTGTCGGAGGCGGTTTACATTTTGTTAACTCCTCCGCACATAGCTATAAAGAAATCAATGCTTTGCAAAAAACAGCAATTTTCTGTTTGAAAGCAGGCAAAAATTCAGAATCAGAAAAAGAATCATTGTTCAGACCATTGAATTTTGTTAGTGAAAAAGAAGAAAGAATAGCGAGCAAAAAAGCGAATCGTGTAAAGCGATACAACTTTACAGATGGTGAAATATTTATAAAAAAAGACCCACAAACCATTGATATTCCTTGGACTATGGTTTTTGCTAACCAAAGCTTCGGAACAATGGTATCTGACAAGGCATTGGGCTTTACATGGGCGATTAATTCGAGAGAAAATAAACTCACACCGTGGTATAATGATTTGATGAGTGACAATCGCGGAGAATTGCTTATTATGAAAAATAACGGTGTCTTGTATGATTTAATTGGTGTTTCAGACACGAAATTTACCCCTTATTCTGCTGCTTGGAATACATCTGTCAGTGGATTAGAATTCAGGACAGATGTTTCTGTTGCAAAAAAGGGAATGGTGAAGAAATGTACGGTTGAAATAAAAAATATTTCTGATTCCGCCAAGAATTTTGACCTGATGTATTATGTTTTGCCGGCTATGGGAGTCAGCAGAGATGGTTGTGGAACGCTTCACGCAAAAATAGCAGAGAAGGGTGTTATTGCCGAAAACCCGTTTGCGGAAATTCCGGGTTTTTTCTATCTCGGATGTAATAATAAACCGGATTACGTCTGTCTTTCACAAAAAGATTTTTATGAGGGTAGATTCAATTGCTGTAATAATGGTATAACGAAAAATTGCTGTTTGGCAGTCGGAAGGAAGATATCGGTAAAGAAAGGGGAATCTCAATTTATTGAATTTTATATTTCTTTTGGCACAGCAGAAAGATCAGCACTTCTTATGCCTGAGGTTGCAGACTTCAATCGTATGTTGCTTATACCAAAAAAAATGACAAGCAGAAACAAGGAAATTAGCCGGTTTTTTAATTCGTTTCTCTATTCACAGGTAAAACAAAGCCGTTTTTTCGGGAGAACAGGATTTTATCAATGCTCGGGCGCATATGGATTCCGTGACCAACTACAGGATTGCCTTGCATTTCTTGACACAGAGCCACATATTGCTAAAATTCACATTTTAAGATGTGCGGCGGTACAGTTCGCTCAGGGAGATGTGCTTCATTGGTGGCACGTTCTTATTGATAAAGTGCAAGTTATCAAAGGAATACGTACTCGTTGCAGCGATGATATGCTTTGGTTACCGTATGCTTGTATCAAATATTTTGAAAAAACCAATGATATTGATTTTTTTGCAACAAACGTTATTTATTTAAAAGGTGAAGAGCTTTTGCCAAACGAAAACGAACGATATTTTACTCCCAAAAGAACCGATTACAGCGAAAGCGTTCTGATGCATTGCATCAGAGCGGTAGATAAGTCTATGAATTTTGGAAGAAACGGACTTCCGTTAATCGGTTCATGTGACTGGAATGACGGGTTAAATCGGATTGGCAGTTCAAATGCTGAAAGTGTTTGGCTTGCTATGTTTCAAATTATGGTTCTTGATGGAATGTCAGATATCTGTAAGAGATGCGGAATGAACGACAAAGGTGAGGAATATTCTCGTATTTCTGCAAAACTAAGGCTTTTGGTTGAAGAAAAGGCATGGTGTGGCGACAGATATGCACGTATTATCCTTGAAAACGGGAAACATCTTTATGATGACAGGAATTTTATAGATATTTTGCCTCAGGCATTTGCTGTTTTTTCGGGAATCGGTAAAGATGGAAGAGCCGAAATTGCATTGAATACAGCCATTGAACGTCTCATCGATGGAAAAACCGTTAGGCTTCTTTCCCCACCGTTTGATGAGGATGACAAAAACCGTGTAGGATATATTGCTGCTTATCCGGAAGGGATAAGAGAAAACGGTGGACAGTATACCCATGCAGCGGTCTGGCTTGCAACAGCGCTTTTTGCCTCAGGAAGGCAAAAAGAGGGTGAAAAATTATTGAATACAATTAATCCTATGAGTTTCTATACGAATGATGAGTCTGCAATTTGCTACAGAGCAGAGCCTTTTGTGCTTGCAGGAGATGTTTCTTTCGGAAATGACATTGACGGAAGGGCGGGGTGGACCCATTTTACGGGAAGTGCAGCTTGGTATTATCGTTGTATTTTGGATAACTATCACTGTGAAAATGTAAAGAACGAAAACTTTACGAAGAAAGAAAGCTTTAAAAAAGCAAAGGAAAAACGATAAAATCTGAACATTTAGAACGAGTCTTGTTTAATATATCGAAAACCGCCTCAA
>JAZNHM010000125.1:0-11355 GCA_045576955.1 Acutalibacteraceae bacterium
AGATTATCTGCCTTGCCGGCCCTCCCGGAGTTGGTAAAACATCGGTTGCGCGCTCAATTGCAGACGCTACAGGCAGAAAATATGTCAGAATTTCTCTTGGCGGCGTTAAAGATGAGGCCGAAATAAGAGGCCACAGAAAAACATATATCGGCTCAATGCCGGGCAGAATCATAAATGCAATGCAGCAGGCGGGCACAAGCAATCCTCTCATACTTCTCGATGAAGTTGATAAGCTTTCATCAGATTACAAAGGTGATCCGACTTCGGCACTTCTTGAAGTGCTTGACCCCGAGCAGAATTCAACATTCAGGGATCATTATATTGAACTTCCGTTTGATTTAAGTAAGGTTTTGTTTATTACGACAGCGAATGTTGAATCGAATATTCCCGATCCTCTGCGTGACAGAATGGAGATTATTGAGCTCGGCAGTTATACCGCTGAAGAAAAGTTCAATATAGCCAAAAAGCATCTTATCCCCAAACAGATAAAACAGCACGGTCTGACGTCAAAACAGCTAAGAATAACAGATAAGGCACTCAGACTTATTATTGAGGGTTATACCCGTGAAGCGGGTGTCAGAAATCTTGAACAGCGCATCGCTGCGGTCTGCAGAAAGTCTGCAATGGCGATAGTTGAGGGCAGTGCGGAAAAGATTTCCGTTAAACCCGAAAATGTTGAAGAATATCTCGGTACGAGAAAATATAAAAACGATTCAATCGTTCGTGAAAACGAAGTGGGTGTTGTCAACGGTCTTGCGTGGACAAGCGTTGGCGGCGATATGCTTGAGATTGAAACTGCGGTGCTTAAGGGCACGGGTAAACTTGAACTGACAGGTTCACTTGGCGATGTTATGCAGGAGAGCGCAAAAGCGGCTGTCAGTTATATCCGTTCAAAAGCGGATTCGCTTGCGATAAACGGAGATTTCTATAAAGAAAACGATATTCATATTCACGTTCCTGAAGGTGCAACTCCGAAGGACGGTCCCTCGGCAGGTGTTACGATTGCAACTTCGCTTGTTTCCGCTCTTTCGGGAATCAAGGTGCGCAAGGATGTTGCAATGACTGGCGAAATTACCCTCAGAGGCAGAGTGCTTCCCATCGGAGGACTCAAAGAGAAGTCTATGGCGGCTTACAGAGCAGGAATCAAAACCGTTGTTATTCCCTATGACAACATTTCCGATCTTGACGAGGTTGACCCCGTTGTTAAAGAAGCGGTTGCGTTTAAGCCGGTCAAGACGGTTGAAGCTGTATGGGATATCGCCCTCGAAAAGCCTGCCAAGACAGAAGAAACATCGGTTCAGCCTGTGAATGTGAGCAAAACTTCACGAGCATCAATTGCTCAATGATAAGGATTTGAAAAAATGAGATTTGATAAAATTGAATTTACCGCCGCTTACGGCACATCGAAGCAGCTTCCGCCTTCAAAAGAAACGGAAATTGTTTTCTCAGGTCGCTCGAATGTCGGCAAATCATCACTTATAAATAAAGTATTCAACCGCAAAAATCTTGCAAGAGTAAGTTCTGTTCCGGGAAAGACGATTACCGTCAATTTTTTTAAGGGCGACGGTGTTTACTTCGTTGACCTGCCCGGATACGGCTATGCAAAGCGTGAGCAGAGTGAAAAAAAGCGATGGGCAGAACTTATGGAAGGCTATTTTCAGTCTGGCAGAAACATAAAGCTTGTCATTCAGCTTATCGATATGCGTCATGCACCGTCGGCGGATGACATGACGATGCTCAACTTCCTGCGTGAAAGCGGAAATCCGTTTGTTATTGCCTTGACAAAATGCGATAAGCTTAACAAAACAGAAACGGAAAAACGCAGAGCAGAGCTTCTTGAAGAGCTTAAGGATTATCCTGAAATAAAAAGAATAGAGTTCTCTTCTGTTAAGGGAACGGGTGTTGAAGAAGTGAAAGCTGAAATAATCAGTGCTTCGAAGGGAGAATAAAAATGCTTGTAACAAAGTGTGTTTCAACAAACGGAAAAGGACATCTGACAATTGAAGGTGCGGATGCGCTTGAGCTTGCCGAACGTTTCGGTACGCCTCTTTACGTTTACAGCGAAAGTAAAATAAGGCAGAAGATAAGAGAGTTTATTCTTTCTGTCAACAAATACTATAACGGCAACGGAATGGTTGTTTATGCAAGCAAGGCATTCAGCTGCAAAGAAATGTACCGCATCTGTATGCAGGAGAATATCGGTATTGACGTTGTTTCGGGCGGCGAACTTTATACGGCTCTTTCAGTCGGTTTCCCTGCAGAAAGAATCGTTTTTCACGGCAACAACAAAACCCGTCAGGAGCTTACGGATGCTGTTAAAAGCGGTGTCGGCAGAATTATTGTTGATAATCTGACGGAGCTTAAAATGCTTGATTCAATCGCAAAAGAGCTTGGCAAGGTTGCAGGAGTAATGCTCAGAATCAAGCCCGGTGTAGATGCTCATACTCACGATTTCATAAAGACCGGTCAGATTGATTCGAAGTTCGGCTTTGCTCTTGAAACGGGCGAAGCAATGAAAGCAGTAAAGACTGCAATTTCAATGGATAATGTCAATCTCAGAGGTCTGCATTGCCACATAGGTTCGCAGATTTTCGATGTTGACCCATTTGAACTTGCGGCAAAGATTATGCTCGAATTCTACCGAGATATCAAGCTCGAAACAGGTAAGGAATTTGATGAACTCAATCTCGGCGGTGGCTTCGGAATTAAATATCTCAAGAGCGATTGCCATCAGCCTTACTGCGAATATATGAAGAATGTTGCGGCGGTTGTTACTTCATTCTCGCACGAACTCGGAATCAAAACTCCCTTTATTCTCATTGAACCGGGCCGCTCGATAGTCGGTGTTGCGGGTGTAACGCTCTATACGGTCGGTAACGTCAAGAATATTCCCGATGTGAGAACTTATGTTTCTGTTGACGGTGGTATGACAGATAACCCGAGATATGCTCTTTATAAGTCGGATTACGAAATCGTCTGTGCAGACAGAGCCGAAGAGGACAGAGCGGAAATTGTTACCGTTGCGGGCAAATGCTGTGAAAGCGGCGACCTTATTCAGGAAAACACAAAGCTTCAGCCGGTCAAGGCGGGGGATACTCTTGCAGTTCTTTCAACCGGTGCATATAACTACTCGATGGCATCAAACTATAACCGTATCCCAAGACCTGCTGTTGTTATGGTCAAGGACGGCGAAGCAAGAGTTGTTGTCAAGAGGGAAACCTATGAACAGATAACTGCAAACGATATCTGATTTAATAAAAGGAAGTGTTACAATGCCACTTGTCAGAACGATAGCCGATGGTGTGCGTCTTGTTTCTGAACAGACGGACAGATTCAAAACAGGCCGTATTTCGGTATCTATGGCATTACCTATGGATGATAAAATGGCGGCAAATTCGCTGCTGATATTTCTTCTGAAGCGTTCTTGCAAGGAATATCCCGATTTTTCGCTTCTCAATGGCAAGCTTGATGAGCTTTACGGCGCGAGTCTTTCAGCATCGGTTATGAAGTCGGGCGAAGCGCAGGTGCTTACTCTTTCGCTGACTTTTCTTGATGACCGTTTTGCACTGTCGGACGAAAGCATTGCAGAGCAGTGTGCAAAGCTTCTTGCAAGTATGATTTTCTCGCCAAACTGCAAAAACAGCAGCTTCGGTGCGGAAAATCTTGCCGCGGAAAAGAGGCTTCTTATTCAGCGCATTGAAGAAGAGCTTAACGATAAACGAACCTATGCTTTTAATCGTTGCATAAGCAATATGTGCGCAAATGAAGCATACGGTAAAGATAAATACGGTACAATTGAAGAAATTGAAAAAGTAAAAATGACGGATGTTTATTCTGCATGGAAAAATCTTCTTTCAACTTCGATTTTTCAGATTACTGTTGTCGGTAGCAGTAATGCGGATGATGTTGCCGATATTTTTGCAAAAAAATTTGATAAAGTTGAAAGAAACCCCGTGAAGCCCGAAACTGTTTTTTATAGAAGGGGCGGTCACTTCAACCGTTTTGAGGAGAAATTTCCCGTCAATCAGGGCAAACTCGTTATCGGCTTCAGAGCAGGTATGAGCAACAGCCGTGATAACCTTGCGGCGGTTACGGTTATGAACGATATTTTTGGAATGGGCACTTATTCCAAGCTGTTTATGAATGTTCGCGAAAAGCTCAGCCTTGCTTATTATTGCTGGTCAAGGCTGATTGCAAGCAAAGGCCTTGTGCTTGTTGAGGGCGGAATCGATACCGATAAAGAAAAAAAGGTTTCTGCCGAAATCCTTGCTCAGCTTTCGGATTTGAGAAACGGAAAAACCGACCCCGAGGTGCTCGATTCTTCGAAGCGTTCGCTTAAAGAGCGTCACACCTTCACGACTCCCGAGGGAATCTGTGCGTGGTATGCATCGCAGGTGCTCGAGGATGAAATCTTAACTACTGAAAGTCTTAATGAAGAAATCGAAAAGGTGACTATGGAGCAGGTTTGCGAAGCTGCAAAGAAGCTTTCGATTGACACGATATTTATGCTTTCGGCTGAATCGGAGGAAGAGAATGCAGATTAAGCAGATAACAAACGAAAAGCTTGGCGAGAGCGTTTTCTGTGCCCGCCACGAATCGGGCCTTGAAATAAGAGTTATGCCCAAAGCGGGTTATTCCTCCGCATATGCGGTTTTCGGCGTTAAATACGGCTCAATCGATACCGCCGTTAAAAATGAAAACGGCGAGTTTGAGATGATTCCCGAAGGTACAGCTCATTTTCTTGAGCACAAGCTTTTCGAGAGCGAAGATTTAAATGCCTTTGAGCGCTTTGCCAAAACGGGTGCAAGTGCAAATGCCTACACAAGTTTTGAAAAAACGGCTTATCTTTTCAAAGGCTCGGAGAATATCGGCGAATCTCTCGAAATTCTTCTTGATTTTGTTCAGAATCCTTATTTCACTCAGCAGACTGTTGAAAAGGAGCAGGGTATTATCGGGCAGGAAATCCGTATGTATCAGGATTTACCTGATTGGCAGGTTATGTTTAACCTTCTCCGTGCGCTTTACAGTGCTCATCCTGTAAGAATAGATATTGCAGGCACTCAGGAATCGATTGCAAAAATCGATGCCGACCTGCTTTACAGACTATATAAGAATTTCTACAATCCCGCAAACATGGTGCTTTGTGTTGTCGGAGCTATCGAACCTCAGGAGGTTTTTGATATCGTTGACAGATGCATAAAGAGTGCCGATGCAAAACCTGCAGAGAGAAAGTTCGAAAAAGAGAGCGGAAAACCCGTTCAGAGCTTCATTGAAGAGCGTCTTTCCGTTGCGCAGAAGCAGTTCCTTCTCGGCTTCAAGGAAGAAATTTTCGAGCCTCTGCTCAGCCTTGAGGATGAAATTGCATCCGAAATCGTACTTGAAGCGCTTTGCGGAAAATCATCGCCTCTGTTCAAACGCCTGCTTGACGAAGAACTGATTGATATGGGCTTTGGCACAGAGATGTTCAACGGATTCGGCTTTTCGTGCGTAATGCTCGGAGGAACAAGTGTCGACCCCGAAAAGACCGCGGATATTATCAAGGCGGAAATTGCAAAGGCACAGACAGACGGCATTGACCCCGTCGCTTTCGAAAGAGCAAAACGTAAGTTCTACGGGCGTTATGTTATGTGCTATAACGATATTGATGACACGGCAAATATGTTGATGAATCTCTATTTCAACAATTATGAGCCGTTTGCAGAGATTGAAGTCTGCAAGAATCTTACAATCGAAAAAGCGCAGGAAAGACTGAATGTTCTCAAAGCGGAAAACAGTGCTCTTTCGGTTATCAGTCCCATCTGAGAAAAGAGGAATTATAAAATGTCGGATTATGCAGTTGTTTATTTTACGGGTATCAAACGTGGCTTCAGCGTGCCGAGCGTGCTTGCCGATTTTTCGATATTCGGAATTGACATTGAAATCAAATTTTACGGAGCGATTATCGCTTTCGGTTTTTTGCTTGCCGTGCTTTTTGGCGGCAGAATGGCTTATAAATGGAAAATGAGCCTTGATAAGATGGTTGATGTTCTTATCTATGGCACGATTTTTGCCATCATCGGCGCAAGGCTTTATTATGTTTTTTCAAAATGGGATTATTACGGCTCCCATCTTTCCGAAATACCTAAAATCTGGGAAGGCGGTCTTGCCATTTATGGCGGAATCATCGGCGGACTTGTTGCGGCATATTTTGTGTGCAAGGTCAGAAAGATGAATTATTTCAATCTTCTTGATATGGCAACGATGAGCCTTCTCATCGGTCAGGGTATCGGCAGATGGGGTAACTTCACAAACCAGGAAGCTTTCGGCACCAATACCGACCTTCCTTGGGGAATGTGGAGCGAAAAGGTTGCTGAGGATGTTATGAGAAATCAGGAACTTTATGCATCAAAAGGCTTTGCGGTTGACCCGATGCTTCCCGTTCATCCCACCTTCCTTTATGAATCAATCTGGTGCCTTCTCGGATTCTTTGTGCTCTATTTTATCTGCTGCAAGGCAAGAAAATTCAGCGGACAGATTGCTCTTTGCTACGGAATATGGTACGGACTTGAAAGAACAATCGTTGAAGGTCTGCGTACGGACAGCCTTTATATCGCGGGTACAACAATCAGAGTTTCACAAGCGATTTCGGCGGCACTTGTCGTGGTTTGTACGGTTCTGCTTATAGTTCTTCTGCGTAAATATATAAAGAATCCAAAGCCCATCGACGGAGTAGATTTCTTCCTCGAAGAACAGCTTAAAGCCGAGGCGGAGGCAAAGAAAAAAGCAACAGAAACAGTTGAAGAAACTGAAACGGTTAAAAATGAGGAGGTTGAATCCGATGTACAAAATAATTGACGGTAAAGCTATCAGAGAATATAATCTCGAAAAGATTTCGGAGCAGGTTGAGGAACTCAAGGCAAACGGAATCCTCCCGACCCTTGCGGTTATTATTGTCGGAAACGACTCCGCTTCAAGAATTTACGTTAACAACAAAAAGGCTGCGTGCGAAAGAACGGGTATGCGTTCGCTTGAATATGCTCTTCCCGAAGAAACAACAACAGAAGAGCTTCTTGAGCTTATTGATAAGCTGAATGCAGATAAATCCGTCAACGGCATTCTCTGTCAGCTCCCCGTGCCCAAACATATCAACAAGAATCTTGTTCTTGAAAGAATTCTCCCCGAAAAGGATGTTGACTGTTTCCATCCCGAAAATGTCGGCAGACTCTGCATTGGTAACGGAGAGCTTGTGCCCTGCACTCCGATGGGTATGGTCAAAATGCTTGAATATGAAGGCATCGACCCCACGGGTAAGCATTGCGTAATTATCGGCAGAAGTGATATCGTCGGCAAGCCTATGGCTATGCTTATGCTTGCAAGAAATGCAACGGTTACAATCTGCCATTCAAAAACGCAGAATCTTGCTGAAATCACAAAGCAGGCTGATATTCTTGTTGCGGCTGTCGGCATTGCAAAGTTTGTTAAGGCAGACATGGTCAAAGATGGCGCGATTGTTCTTGACGTCGGTATGGACAGAGATGAAAATGGCAAGCTCTGCGGTGATGTTGATTTTGACGAGGTCAAGGATAAGTCGTCAATGATAACTCCCGTACCCGGTGGCGTCGGACCTATGACAATCGCAATGCTGATGAGAAACACACTCACGGCTGCGAAAATGCAGAATAAATAATATTGTATATATAATCAAAGAAAGGATAGAAAGATATGAAGAAGATTTACAGAAGCAAGACAGACAGAAAACTCCTCGGCGTACTCGGCGGATTTGCAAAATATTTCAATGTTGATGCAACTGTGCTCAGAATTATTTATGTTCTTCTCTCACTTTTTGTTCTTGGCTGCCCGATAATCATTTATCTTATTGCCGCTCTGATTATTCCTGAAGAGCCTGAAAACACCGATTATCAGCAGGCAAACTTTACTCCTTATGACGGAGAACAGAAATAACTCGAAAATTCTCAAAAAAACATTTGACAACGGTTGAGTGTTGTGCTATAATCTCATATGCCGCATATTCGGGGCGGGTGACTTATGCCCAAAAACAGATTTAATCTGTGCCTCCGGTAACCCACTTATAAGAGTTACAGAATAGCGAGTCTTAAAGAAAAGGAATGAAAATCCGATGTACGCAATTATCGAAACAGGCGGCAAGCAGTATAAGGTTGAAGCCGGCGATGTAATTTTCATCGAAAAGCTTGGCGCAGAAGAAGCAAGCGAGTACACCTTTGATAAGGTTATCGCAGTTGGAACCGACGACGGTATCACCGTTGGCGCACCCTATGTAGCAGGTGCAAGCGTTTCAGCAAAGATTGTCAAGAACGGCAAGGCAAAGAAAATCACCGTTATGACTTACAAGCCCAAGAAGAATTCAAAGAGAAAGATGGGCCACAGACAGCCTTACACTAAGGTTGAAATCTCTGCTATCAACGCATAAGAATTTCTCGAATGATTAGGGTTAAATTCTTAATCGGTAACAAACAACTCACAGGCTTTGAAATAAAAGGTCACGCGATGTTTGCCGAAAGCGGCAGCGATGTTGTGTGTGCAGCGGTTTCTTCGGCGGCCTTTATGGCGGCGAACACAATAACCGAAATCATTGGTGCAAATGCCGATGCAAGCGCAGGCGACGGAATAATGCGCGTAATCCTCAGTCACTCGGATGAGCAGACGGAAACGGTGCTCAGAGGTCTGGAGCTTCATTTAACGGAGCTTTCAAAGCAATATCCCGAAAACATCAAAATAATCTACGGAGGTGTAAAGTAATGCTTAAGATAAATGTACAGCTTTTCGCTCATAAGAAAGGTATGGGTTCAACCCGTAACGGCCGTGATTCAGAGTCAAAGAGACTTGGCGCTAAGAGAGCTGACGGTCAGTTTGTTCTTGCAGGTAACATCCTTGTAAAGCAGAGAGGTACTCACATTCATCCTGGCAACAACGTTGGCAGAGGTTCAGATGATACTCTCTTCGCACTCATCGACGGAACAGTTAAGTTCGAGCGTATGGGTAAGGACCGCAAGAAGGTAAGCGTTTACGCTGTTGAGCAGTAATTTTACAAAAGATAAGGACACAGTCAATCGACTGTGTCCTTTTTGTTATTTTACCGTCACAACGAATTGAACGGTGTGGTTTTTCCATTCGGCAGTCACGAAGGTCTGGCCTGCGGAAATGGGCTTTATGAATGTTCCTTTAACTTCAATTATATTTTCGTCGTATCCGCTCAGCGTAACTCCGCTGAGTATTTTTTTGCTTTCGAGGGTGCTGTTAAACTTGTATATTTCAATAAAACAACCTCGTTCGGATTCGGAGAACACAAGCTCGTGAGGGTCTGTTGAAATGCCGATACAATCAAAATACCACAACGGTTTTTGTGGTTCAGCAACGGTTTTTGCGTTCTGCTTACTGTATTCGGAAAAGTCGGGTGCATCAATCAGCGATATTTCAACCTCGTGCATCCTTGTGTTCCAAAGACCCCAGTTGTTTCCGTAAGCATAGGCAAGAAAAACCTTGTCCTCAAGTCGGATATGTCCGTCAGGCCTTGATGAAATTCCGCTGTTGTGGCAACGTGAACTAATATTTGTTTTGAGTGAATAAGATTCGGTAAAGTTGCGTCCGTCGTTTGATATATAAATTCCGACAGAGCTTTCCTCGGTGAATCTGTCGATTGTGTTTACCGCTATGAATTTGCCGTAATCTTCAATGTATTTCACATCTGCAGAGTCGCTCGCACCGCTGATGTGTGTGATTGCAATGCCTTGATACTGAAGCGTTGCGGGCCAGTTTTTATCGGTTGCGTCTGCAGTTGCAACTCTTGTCTGGTTGAGTTCTCCGTCGCGCCAGGTGTAATAAATATAAAGTGTATCACCCATAACAACGAAGCTGGGCTCACCTGCGCCGAAAGTTGTCGGATCGCCGGTGTAATCGATTATCGGCTGAGGTTTGCCGCCCCAACCGCTTCCGTTCCACTTTTCATAGGGACCTTCGGGGCTGAGTGAGCGGGCAACGAAAACGTTGTTATCAATTCCGTCTTTGTTAATAGTTGAAGTGTAACCGAGATAATAGTAATCGCCGATTTTAACAGCTCCAGGGTCACAGCACGAATAAAAATCGGGTGAATCGGGAGTGGGGGCGAGTACTTTGAGCTCGTCGGTCCAGGTTTCGCCACCGTCGGGTGAATGGCGGTAAGTAATCCAGTCCCATTCGTCAAGTCTGCCCGGAGCAGCAAAAAATGCATCAATACTTCCGTCGGCATTGTAAATGAGTGACGGACCGTATCTGTAACCGAAATCAACTCCTTCGGTTGTTTGGTAAATATCCTTGCCTGTGTCAGTTACGGTGATTTTTATAAACTTTGATTCATCGGGTTCAACGGTGAGCTGAGCATCGGTATATGCACGGTTTTCAAGCGGCGTATATTCAACAACGGGCACTTGCATAATTCCCAATGCAATAAGAATTGATGTGAAAAAGCGGATAATTTTAATCATCTGACGTGCCTCCGTACTTTATTTCAAAATTTCCTTTAAATACATACCCGTATAGGATTTTTTGCATTTTGCAACTTCTTCAGGTGTGCCCTGAGCAACAATTTTGCCGCCGCCGCTGCCGCCTTCGGGTCCAAGGTCGATTATGTGGTCAGATACCTTTATAACATCAAGGTTATGCTCGATAACGATGACTGTGTTACCTTTGTCAACAAACCTCTGAAGCACTTCAATAAGTCTGTGTACATCAGCGGTGTGGAGACCTGTTGTCGGCTCATCGAGTATATAAACCGTTCTGCCGGTTGAAATTTTGGAAAGCTCGGTTGCAAGCTTTACTCGCTGCGCTTCACCGCCTGAAAGAGTTGTTGCAGGTTGACCGATTTTGATATATCCCAGACCCACATCATAAAGAGTTTTGATTTTGCGGTGAATTTTCGGGATGCTTTCGAAGAAGTTCATGCCTTCTTCAACTGTCATTTCAAGCACATCGTGGATGCTCTTGCCCTTATATTTCACCTCAAGAGTTTCTCTGTTATATCGCTTTCCGTCACAGACTTCGCAGGGTACATAGATGTCGCTCATAAAGTGCATCTCGATTTTGACAATGCCGTCGCCCTGGCAAGCTTCACATCTGCCGCCTTTGACGTTGAACGAAAATCTGCTCGATTTGTAGCCTTTTTTCTTCGAATCAACGGTTGATGCAAAAAGCTCACGGATATCGTTGAAAACTCCCGTATAGGTTGCGGGATTTGAACGGGGAGTTCTGCCTATGGGTGATTGATCAATATTGATGACCTTGTCAAGATGCTCCGCACCTGTGATTCTGTCGTGGTCACCGGGCTTTTTCTTTGCGTTGTTCAGCTCGGTTGCAAGATATTTG
>JAZNHM010000126.1:0-5617 GCA_045576955.1 Acutalibacteraceae bacterium
AACAAGCTCTTTGGTGAGGGCAGTTAAATGGCGGCATAGCTCAGAGGCTAGAGCAACCGGTTCATACCCGGTAGGTCGTGGGTTCAAATCCAACTGCCGCTACCAATTATTTGGCCCGGTGGTCAAGCGGTTAAGACACCGCCCTTTCACGGCGGTAACACGGGTTCGATTCCCGTCCGGGTCACCAAAGAAAAATCCGAACTGAAACCAGTTCGGATTTTTTGCTTTTTATATTGTTAAATTTATAAATGTTTGTTAAACTTAACTTAACAACCGACAGGAGGTTTGAGTTATGAGCAAAATCAGAATCGGTATTTTCGGAGCCGGCAGAGGTGCAGACATCGCGGAGAATATGATGCAGATTGATGACTGCGAAATAGTTGCGCTCTGTGATTTTAATGAAAAAAGAAGAAACAAAGCTCTTGCAGAGCTTGGTATTGATGTTGCCGTATATGATAATTTTGACGATTTTATTGAGCACGGGATGGATGCTGTTGTTATCGCAACCTATTTCCACGAGCATACGCCCTATGCAATAAGGTGCTTTGAAAAGGGAGTTCACGTTTTTTCTGAGTGCATAAGCAACGGCACTATGGCTGAGGGTGTTGAGCTTATCCGTGCATATGAAAAGAGTAATTCAATTTATATGCTTGCGGAAAATTATCCCCAGATGAAATTTAACCGTGAAATGAAAAGAGTCTGTGACGGCGGCACTCTCGGCAAAATCATTTATGCAGAGGGCGAATATAACCACCCCTTTAAACCGGATGACTACGAGTTCAATAAAATTGCAATTTATTTTACAGAGCATTGGAGAAACTATCTGCCCCGTTCATATTATATAACTCATTCACTTGCGCCGCTTATGTGGTCAACGGGTGCGACGCCCAGAAGAGTCAGCGCTGTGCCCGTCTATGCACCTGTCAAGGAGGAGGCAACCGCACGCCGTGTCGGGGACAGAGCTTCGATAGTTACAACGCTCAACGATGATGATTCCGTTTTCAGAATTACGGGTTGTGCCGCATTCGGCGCACATCACAATGCTTACCGTATCTGCGGTGAAAAAGGTCAGATTGAAAATCTTCGCGGAATGGGCGAAAAGGTTATGCTGCGTTATAATGATTGGGATATTCCCGAGGGTAAGGAGTCGGTTAATCTTTATGATCCCCAATGGAACGACGGCGATGAAGATAAAATTGAAAACAGCGGTCACGGCGGAGGCGACTACATAATTGCAAGAATGTTCCTTGACTGCATAAAAGAGGGCAGACAGCCGGAGCATCCGTATGATATCTATTCTGCGGTTGCGATGGCATCAACGGCAATTCTTGCCCATCGCTCAATTCTGAACGGCGGTGTGCCCTATGATATTCCCGATTTCCGTCTTGAAGATTGCAGAAAACAGTATGAAAACGACAGACAGACCCCGTTTTGCGGTACAGACGGAAGCAGACCTAATATTCCGTGCTGTTCAAATCCCGATTATAGCCCCACGGAAGAGCAAATAAAGAAAATGGAAGAAATTCTTAAAAATTAAAGTGACGGGACAGTTCCCGCCACTTTGAAAATTTATAATTCAATTGCAAACTCATTCTTTCCTTGTGAGAGAGTGAGTTCTTTATTTTTATAGCGAAATACCCCTTTTACTCCATCGGGGATTGAAACGGTAAAATTCACGTTGCCGTCTTTGTTTTCATAGCTTACGGAAACTGTTCCCGAAGGAATTTTCATACTTCCGCTCATCCTTCCGAAACGGTTTACCGACTGAGGCGAAATAATAAGAGAAGAGTATCCCGCAGAATCTTTCTCTTGCTTTATGCCGAGAAGATATTCGAAGATATATGCGACTGTTGAACCGAACATCGGATGGCTGTGAGAACGGCTGCGGTTGCTGTCCCAGTATTCGTGGAATGATGTTGCGCCGTTTCTGCGCCAGTGTTCATAACCCTGATTGCCATCGTTTGTGAGCAGGTCAACGGCAAGGTCGCTATCACCGTTTTCAAAAAGCACACGGGTAACGATATCAGTTGCGAAGATGCCCGTATCATAATGTCCGAGCTTTTTATAATAGCTAACCATATTTTTATAAGTCTGTTCATTACCGAGACCGATATCGACCGCAAACGAGTTTGCACCCTGAACGTTCATGATAAAATTGTCGTCAAAGGCGTTGAAATATGCGGCGGTAAACGCCCCTTTGCGGTAATCGATTTTTTCTTTATATTCTGCAATATCCTCTGTTTTGCCGATGGTGTTCGCAATTTCGCAAAGTCGGTTCAGAGTTTTTATCATAAAATATGTGTTGACCATCGGGGCGGGAAGGATAACCTGCTGATTGTGGGATGTGATGTCTTTGTCGGGGTAAAGAATATTAGGCCCGCACCAGTCACCGAGGCACCATTCGCCCTTTTTGTCGCTCGTGACGAGACCGTATTCGGAGTGTGTTTCAAGGTAGTCGATATAGCGACGCATATTATTATAGTATTTTTCAAGGATTTCCTTGTTGCCGTAGTGCTTATACATCTGATACGGCACCTCAACAACGGCGCATCCCCAGCCTCCGGGTCCGCCGCCGCTTTGAATATATGGTGCGGTGTACTGAATATGACCGCTGAGTGTATCCTGACAGTCGGCAATATCCTGCATCCATTTTTCGTAAAATGATTCGGCATCAAGAACAGATAAAACAGCGTGGCAGGTAACCTGACCGTCGCCCGTATACCCTCTTCTTTCAAGGTGCGGGCAATCGGATGGATGCCCCGTATGCATATTGCAGAGCATTGTATGGATGAATGTTTTGTATGTCCAGTTAAGTGTTTCGTTGTCGCAGTCAAAGGTTGAGGACACGGGTACGTCAGCGTGGATAACCTTGACACATTCAGGCTTGGCATTTCCGATGATCTCAAAATATCTGAATCCGAACCACGTGAATTCGGGCTGAGCGTAGCCAACCTTGCCGTTCGATACAAAACAGAACTGCTGACCGTGGATATGTGCAGGGTCAAGGCTTCCGTCAGGCAGAATCTCCTCGGCAAAATTGACGGTGACCGTTTCGCTTTTTTCTGCCGAAATTTTCAGCACGGGATATCCCGTTGTGTTTTCACCGCAATCGTAAATGGTGCCTGAGGGAGTTTCCTTGATTTTATTGACTTCCAGCTTTTTGATGAGCTTGTCTGCAGGGCAGTCTGATGAGCAGTACTCGGTGTCAAGTGATTCTGTCGGTACGGCGTTCACCCAGGAAGAATCGTCAAAATCGTATGAGAAACAGTCGGTGTAATCGCTGTAATCGTGATGCTCGCGGTATGTGAAGTTATAAGTGTTAACAAAACTTTTTCCAACAAGGCATTTTTCGTCAGAAACAAAATGACGTGTTTCATTTTCTGTTTCAACAGTGATGCAGTAAATAGCTTTTGGCATACCGAATATGCGGTTTTCGAAGGTGTACCAGCCTCCGCCATAATGGATTGCGATTGAATTTTTGCCGTTCTTGATGTATGGGGTTATGTCAAACTGAGGAACATATATCCTATGACCGGAAATAACCTCGTCAATAGGGTCGTTTGTGCCTTCGAAGTCGGAGGAGAGGGGCAGAAAAGTGTCGGGATTGATGCAGATGCCGTTGATGAAACACTTAAAAAAGCCCAATCCGAGAACGTTGAGGACAGCTTTACAGCTTGTTTCAGCTTCAAAATATCCCCTGATGACTGCAAAATCAGATGAGGTGCGGTTTTCGGCTCCTATCCATTTCGCGTTATAAAAAAAATACTCCTGAGTCATTTTTGGTTTTCCTTTCGCATTTGTGATAAGTTAAGCATAGCACATATTTTTGCATTACTCAATGATTTGCATAAAAAAAGCACTTCCGAAGAAGTGCTTCCTGGTGCGAATGATAATAAGGGATTTGATGAGAGGAATATTAAGAAGATTATTCGTGATTTGTTGTAAAATCTTTCAGCAAACACAGAGTTTCTTCAAAAAACTTCATAGCTTGGAGATAGTGGCTTGTGAATTCTTGATTATAAATAGTTTCTTGTTTTTCCATAAAGTCAATTTCGGCATTTAGCAAACTGCATAATTCAGACAACCTCTGAGGTAATGCTGAAGTGTTTTGCCAAGTGTGCTGTATGGCGTAAACGCGTGAAACGGCATTACGCAGATTGACAACAAGTTTATCGGGAGAAAGATATTGTTGGATATCGTCCAAATAGGTATTGGTTTTTTGAGTGTTTAAGATATCTGTCTGTTTTTCTTTTGGTGCAAGAAGGTAATAGTTGTTTGAATTGTTTGCTAAATCAATGCTGATTTGAATATCTTCTAATGGAATTGCAAACGGGGTGTCTTGCAACAGGAACTGACCGGATAACCATACCACACATATTTTATCCGGACAGTCTGATTGAAATCTTGTGATTGCTCGTTTCAGTTCTTTTCCCACCCAAACAGATTGAACAGAAGCTTCTGATAACATTAACACGAATTTTTTAGCATGTTTGATGGCGTGTTCGATAACCAGGGCATAATTGTAGCCTGAAGGAATATCATATGGTGCCATCCAACAAGGGATATTGGACGACAGAAGCTTTTGGCGGATGTCAGAAACGATATGGTGATCTTTAGTGCTGTAACTGATAAATAAATATGAGTTATCTTTGAAACCTTTATCACACAGCACATTCCAACCGCTGTTGAATTTTTCTGTGTCCATGGTGTTGGCATTGGGCATGATCATCTCGTAGAAATTTTCGTCAAGTTTTTGCTTGGCTGATGTTTGGTTTGTTGCATCTTTGCCGACATTAATAGTTGTTCTGATAAATTCAGAAACATTGCGCCCGTTTCTGACGATATCGTCAAGGTTGTATGAAATAAAATTATTCAGCTTTATTTTGTTCCCCATACTCAAGTTGAATAAAAGCAGTTCACATTCTCCGGAATATCTCCAATTAGTGGAATTCCTTTTTTCTAATTCCAAATAAAAATTCACAAAATCCTTGTCGTCGAATTGCAAGTTTCCGAATTTTGGAATATCTACTATTGTTCGGGAGGAAAAACGGGAAAGTATCTTTTTGACGAGACCATTTCCGGTGTTTATGAAACCGGGAATGAAATATTGACATTCTTCGCCGGAATCCAAATCAAAAATATTAAGATTATCAAAAACAGATTGTCCTGCAGGTGTCAGATCGTGAGGGTTTATCAAGATTACATAGTACCAAAATTGTTTGCAATTACTGAGCGTGTAGTCTTTGAGTTGATCAAAGGTTAAAATGCAATTCATATGAAAACTCCTTTATTGTGATTATTGTTAGAGTATGATGTCAAGAAAAGTTAAAAAAATAAAAAGCCGCAAGAAAATCCTTGCGGCTTTATGCTGGCGGTAAAAACCGCTCTTTGGCTGGGACGGCTGGATTCGAACCAGCGAATGACAGAGTCAAAGTCTGTTGTCTTACCGCTTGACGACGCCCCAATATGATTTTTAATTTGATATTAAAATACGCAAAGCACTTGGCTTTGCGTAACTTCAATCTAAATGGGGTGGCTGATGAGATTCGAACTCACGACCTCCAGGGCCACAACCTGGCACTCTAACCAGCTGAGCTACAGCCACCATTTGGAAGCT
>JAZNHM010000127.1:0-4122 GCA_045576955.1 Acutalibacteraceae bacterium
GAAGATATTCTTAACAATGCAGAATCCAAAGGTGAAGAACCTTTTGTTATAATTTGTGATGAAATCGAAGATCCGCACAATCTTGGCGCAATTATCAGGACTGCCGATGCCTGCGGCGCTCACGGCATCATCATTCCCCAGCGCAGAGGTGTTGCGCTCACTTATGCCGTCGGCAAGGTTTCAGCCGGTGCGGTTGAGTATGTTCCCGTTGCAAGAGTGTCCAACCTTCCATCGGCAATCGATGAGCTTAAGGAAAAGGGATTCTGGGTTTACGGCGCGGATATGGATGGCACACGCTGGGATAAACAGGATTATTCGGGCGCCGTTGCGCTTGTTGTCGGCTCGGAAGGCAAGGGCGTAAGCAGACTTGTCAAGGAGAAATGCGACTTTATTGTGTCGCTCCCGATGAAAGGAAAAATCAATTCACTCAATGCCTCTGTGGCGGCGGGGATTTTAATGTATGAAATTGCGAAGAACAGGTAGGTGAAGACTTTGGACGAATTTATCAAGAACACTTCGGGTGCGGATGAGCTTGAGGATATTCTTGCGCAGGTCAGAAAGTCGAAGTTGGATGAAGATGCTTCGGATGCACCTTCAAAAACCTGGTCTATTGATGATATCGATAAGCTGATTGCACAGACCAACGGCGAAGAATATGTTCCGAAAGCCAAGCCTGCGCCCTCAACTCCGGCAGGCGATTTTGAGAGAATTCTCAGCCGTGAATTCGATACGGGAATTTTCACCGTTAAGCCGATTCCCGAAGAACCGAAAAAGGAGATTCAGGATATCTCTTCTGTTTCTGAGGATTCGGATGTTGACGGTCAGGAAAGATTCTTTGAAAAAACATATGAATTCGATGAAACTCTTTTTGAAATAGAAACGGTTATCGTGCCCGAGGACCTTCCGAAGCCTGCTCCGTCGATGTTCGCGTGGCAGAATGAGGAGCCGGAGGAAAAAGAAGAGCCGAAGAAAAAGAAAGAGCCTTCGGAAATAAAGAATTTCTATGAGGGTGAAATATCCGCATCGGATTTCTTTGGCAAACCGGATGAGAAAAAAGAGGAAGAGGTCCACATCAAGGAGTCCGACTATAGAACAAGATTTTTCACAACGTTGAAGCTTGAGCATACAGGCGATGTTGAGATTGTTGAAGAAGGTCCGGTAGACAAACCGGGTATCGTGGTCAAAAAATCAGGTGAATCGGAGGAAAACGGTCTTGAGGCTGTGCCGAGGGTTCTTGCCGCCGAGGATGTTAAAGATACCGTTGACGAAAAAACGAGGGTGATGGATGCTGTCGGTAAAGCAGGCAAAAAGCATTCGGAAACTCCCGATGTTGTTGAAGGTCAGATTATGCTGACGGGATTTGACGATGAGGATGAATCCCTTCCTGACCAGGCGAGCGAGAATGACGTTGAGGTTGCCCTTTGGGAAAAACGTAAACAGAAAGCAAAGAATTTCAAGCTTATCGAGGCGATAGACCTTGATTCCGACTTCGACGGTGATTACGAAGCTCCTCCCGAAGACGTTGCAAAAGCTGAAAAAGCCAAGAAGAAAAAAGAAAAGAAGCTTGAGCTTGAGCAGGAAGAGGAAAAACCCGTTGCAAACGAATATTCATCTCCTGCGGAGCGTGCTTCAATCCATAAAAGACTGAGTGACGAATCGAAAAATGCAACAAAGGGAGTTATGCTTGTTGGCGCAGTTGCGCTTGTAATGCTGATATTCAATCTTATCCCCGGAATTGCAACTAAACTTTCGATTGAAACAACAGCATTTGTTGACGGCTCAACCGTGATGTGTGTTATCAATGCTGTTTTGCTGATAGCCGCAGTTGCGTTTGACAGCGTGAAATTCATCGACGGTCTTATGTCACTCACAAAAAAGAAAATCACAAGTTCAACTGCAGTCAGTCTGTCGGTGGTTGTTGCGATTCTTCAAAACACTCTTGCAGCTGTTGTCGGTGGCTACGGTACGGAAACAACGGTTTTCTCTGCGGCAGCGGTGTTCGCAATACTTATCAGCAAGATTGCGGATAAAATCGATGCCGAAAGAATTCTCGGCAACTTTGAAGTGTGTGCATATAAATACGAACATAATATGTATGCGGTTCATCCTTTTGAGAACGAATCCGAGATTTTTGAACTTGGAAGAGGCCTTATGATGGGCAATGCAGAGCTTCTTTATTCATCAAAGCTTGCGTTCCCTTCGGATTATGTCAAAAACTCAAAAACAGATTCAAGCGATAAAAAGCTTACGCAGATTCTTGTTTCCGCTGCTTTCGGCGCGGCAGCGATTGTTGCGATAATCGCAGGTATCGTTGAAAAGAGCGTGATGAGCGCATTCTCGGGATTTGCGTGCACCTTCTGTATGAGTGCACCCGTATTCTCAGCATTTATTCCCGCTTTCATCGCAAGAAGCTCAAACAGAAATCTCAACATTACCGGCACAATGATCTCGGGTCTCGATGCCGCCGAAAAAACGGCAGCAGCCAATGCTGTTGTGCTTGATTCGGCAGATATCTTTGACCGTTCGCGCTGCACAATGCACGGTATGAAGGACTTCAAGAATATCCGTATTGACGATGTTCTTCTTTATGCGGCGGCGCTTATTATAAAATCGGGAGGACCTCTCAGAGAGAGCTTTGAGCAGGTCGTTGACGGCAGGCAGGATTTGCTGCCTCCCGTAAGAGAGCTTGTATATGAAGATAAGCTTGGTATTGCTGCGAGAATCCATAATCAGAAGGTTCTTCTCGGCAACAGAAATCTTCTTGTTAACCATAACATTGAGATGCCCGAAAAGACGATTGAAGAAAGATATTCGCACAGTGGCAGAAAGGTTATGTATCTTGCCGTTGCAGGTAAAATTGCGGCACTTTTTGTTGTAAGCTATGCTGTTGACAAAAACCTTGAGGGGTATCTCAAGCTTCTTGAAAGCAACGGAATTCAGGTGCTTATCCGCACAAACGATGTTAATGTTACCGAAGAACTGATTGCCGAAAGTTTCGGTATGCCGCAGCAGAATTTCAAGGTACTTTCGTCCGTTGCGGGCAGACTTTTCAAGAGAAGAAGAGATGCCGTCTGCGATAAGCTTCCCGCAAGAATCGTTCACGACGGAACGGCTTATTCAATGCTCAGAGCCGTTGCGGCATCGTGCAGCATAACAACAAAGAGAAAGCTCGGCTCAATCGTTCAGATTGTTCTGACAGCTCTCGCTTTCATCGTTTGCGCCGTGCTTTATGCAACATCCTTCGGCTTTGTACTCAACGGACTTACCGCAGCTCTTTTCCTCGGAATCGGACTTCTGATTTCGTCGGGAATAATGCTTATCGGAAAAATAAAATAAAAAATTTTCCGAAAACCCTTGACAAACCGTGGGATATATATTAAAATAACTTGCACAATAAAGCAGAGCAGGTTCGCTCTCACCTTCCGGGAAATGCCCCGCGTCGGTCAATAGCTTGATTTTTTATGCACGTTCAGTGCGTGAAGAGCGTTGATTTTATGCGAGGTCGGGATTTCCTGCCCTCGCTTTTAATTTTATGTTGGAGGTGCTTTAACATCAGCAGCAAAGAACAGCAGATCAATGAGGAAATCCGTGATAAAGAAATAAGAGTTATTTCGAATGACGGTGAGCAGCTCGGCATTATGTCGGCATCAGAGGCTCTCAAACTTGCCGAAAGCAAGAATCTTGACCTTGTTAAGATTGCTCCTGCGGCAAAACCGCCCGTATGCAAGATTATGGACTACGGTAAGTTCCGATTTGAAAAGGCAAAGAAAGAGAAAGAAGCAAAGAAAAATCAGAAGATTATCGAAATCAAAGAAATCAGACTTTCTCTCAATATCGACACCCACGATTTTGAAACCAAAATCAACCATGCACGCAAGTTCATCGCTTCCGGCAATAAAGACAAATATTCCATACGCTTCAGAGGCCGTGAAATGGCTCACAGCGACCTCGGTTTATCAACCATGCAGCGTTGTGCGGAAGCTATGGCTGACTGCGCAAGTGTCGAAAAGCCTGCCAAGCTTGAAGGCAGACAGATGCTGATGTTCCTGGCTCCGAAAAGCTCAAAGTAAAAAGGTTTATAATTATTAAGGAGGAAATATAACTATGCCTAAGATTAAGACT
>JAZNHM010000128.1:0-20960 GCA_045576955.1 Acutalibacteraceae bacterium
CACATTGTTGCACAGAATGCGCAACCGATGCAAGCTGACTGGTCGGTGATGCCTGCGGGATGATAACCCTTGGCGTTGATTTCGTCCTTGAGAAGTGCCACAATCTTTTTGGGGCACGCACCTACGCAAAGACCGCAGCCCTTGCAAAGGTCTGTTTTAAAGGTTACTTTAGCCATAAATCTTCCTCCTGTTTTGCCCACGATTGCCTTACATAAAGCTTAATCGGGGTGCAGTTAACTACTTTATCCTTGAGTATATTATATAAGTCTTCTTTTACCGTGGTCATTCTTATCGGCAGTCCGCTTGCTTTTGAAATTTCGTCTGCATATGGAACCGAATTGATAACGGTTTCTTCGTCTGTTTCATCTCCGAGATTGGAGTTGTTGACTATGCCCGTGAATTTCATTGAGCAGGCTGTCTCGATTTCGTGCATAACTGCAAGGGTTGATGCACAGTCGGGAGTGAGCGGACGGTATTTATTGATAACGAAAAGCATCTCATAATCATCCTCTTCGAGAATTGCGGGGGCATATCTGCCCATTGCAAGCGCGCCTCTGTCGTCTCCGCCAACGTCAATAACCGCAACTGTCTGCTTGTTATCGATAATCGCATAAGCCTCGGCAGGCATTGCAGGTACGTCAACATTGGAGTTGGCATATTCTGATGAGATGAGGTGGATTCCTCTTTCTTCAAGATGTTTTTCGCTGTCCTTTGAGCGGAAATAGGGATTAACGATATCGAGGTCGGCAATAACAACCTTTTCATACTCTTTTTTGAGCCAAAGTGCGTAATTTACCGAAATGTTGGTTTTTCCGCTGCCGTAATGACCGGCGAAAACAGTAATTCGCTTGTTGTTCATAATTAAAGTACGGTTACCCAGCCGAATTTATCTTCGCAAGTGCCGCCCTGAATGCCTGTAACGGTGTCATAGAGCTTCTGGCTGATTTCACCGATGTTACCGCCATTGATTGTCATAACGTCATCCTTATAGCGAAGCTTGCCGACAGGTGAAATAACAGCTGCTGTGCCGGTGCCGAAGCATTCTTCAAGAGTGCCGTTCTTCTGTGCTTCAAGAAGCTCGTCAACGGAAATCTTTCTCTCTTCAACGGGGAGACCCCAGCTCTTGCAAAGTTCGATAACCGAGTTTCTTGTGATACCGGGAAGGATGCTGCCGTTAAGCATCGGAGTAACGATTGTGCCGTTAATCTTGAAGAAGATGTTCATTGCGCCAACTTCTTCGATGTATTTTCTTTCAACACCGTCAAGCCAGAGAACCTGCGAATATCCGTCATCGTGTGCCTTGACCTGAGCTGCGAGGCTTGCGGCATAGTTACCGCCGGTTTTTGCGAAGCCCATGCCGCCCTTAACGGCTCTTACGTAATCATCTTCAATCCAGATTCCTACGGGAGCAAGTCCGCTTGAGTAGTAAGCGCCTGAGGGAGAGAGGATAACGATGAAGAGATAAGTTTTTGAGGGTGCAACGCCAAGAAAATCATCGGTTGCGATGATGAAGGGACGGATGTAGAGTGATGTACCGGGAGCTGAGGGAATCCAATCCTTGTCTACTTTTACAATTTCGCTTACAGCCTGAACAAAATCCTCAACAGGAAGCTCAGGGATGCAAAGACGTTTGTTGGTGTCGTTTGTTCTCTTTGCGTTCATTTCGGGTCTGAAAAGACGTACTTCGCCGTCAGCGCCCTTATATGCTTTAAGTCCTTCAAACATTTCCTGACCGTAGTGAAAAACCATGCAAGCGGGTGAGAGGGTAAGATTGCCGTAAGGAACTATACGGGGATCATGCCAACCCTGACCTTCGGTGTAGTTCATAACAAACATATGGTCAGTGAAAATTTTTCCGAATCCGAGATTGTTTTCATCGGGTTTCTGCTTGGGAGATGTTGTCTTCTCGATTTTGATGTTTAACATTTTATTTCATCCTTTCGGTTAGTGTTTTTTATTTCGAAAGTCCCAATTTTGCTGCAAATTCTTCTCTCATCTTGTACTTGAGAATCTTACCTGCCGCATTCTTCGGGAAATCTTCAACAAATTCAATGTATCTGGGAACTTTGTGTCTTGCCATATGGGACATGATATAGCTCTTCATCTCTTCCTCGGTCATTGAACGGCCTTCTTTGAGAATGATACAAGCCATAATTTCTTCACCGTATCTCTTATCGGGAACGCCGATAACCTGAACATCCTGAACATATTCGTGAGTGAAGATGAATTCTTCAATTTCTCTCGGATAGATGTTCTCACCGCCTCGGATAATCATATCCTTAAGACGTCCGGTGATGAGATAATATCCGTCAGGTCTTCTGCAGGCGATGTCGCCGCTGTGAAGCCAACCGTCTTTGTCGATTGCAGCTTCCGTTGCCTTAGGCATTTTATAATAACCTTTCATTATGTTATAGCCTCTTGCAACAAATTCGCCGTTTTCGCCGTCGGGGAGATCTTCGCCTGTTTCGGGATCGATGATTTTACACTCAACATTCGGGAACGCACTGCCGACGGTTTCTGTTCTGTCCTCAAGTGATTCGTTGACTTCGCCCATTGTGCATCCGGGAGAAGCTTCGGTTTCGCCGTAAACAGAAAGAATTTCGGTCATGTTCATTTCTGCCGCCGCTCTCTTCATAAGTTCAGGCGGGCAGTTTGCGCCTGCCATAATACCTGTTCTCATATAAGAGAAATCGGTTTTGGCGAAATCTTCATGTTGGAACATTGCAATGAACATAGTCGGCACACCGTTGAAGCAGGTGATGTGTTCCTGATTTATGCAGGCAAGAGATGATTTTGCTGAGAAATAAGGAAGGGGGCAGAGTGTGCCGCCGTGGGTCATCATCGAGGTCATAGAAAGAACCATTCCGAAACAATGGAACATTGGAACCTGAATCATCATGCGGTCAGCAGTGGACATATCCATTCTGTCGCCGATGGTCTTGCCGTTGTTAACGATATTGTAGTGTGTGAGCATAACACCCTTGGGGAAGCCTGTTGTGCCCGAAGTATACTGCATATTTGCAACGTCATGGCAATCAACTGCCGCCGCTCTGCGGTAAACTTCTTCTATGGGCACTCTCACAGCCATATCCATAGCTTCTTCCCATGTAAGGCATCCCTTCTGGCGGTAGCCGACAGTAATGACATTACGAAGGAAGGGAAGCTTTCGGCAATGGAGAGGTTTGCCGGGAACAGCGAATTCAAGCTCGGGGCAAAGCTCTGCGATTGACTGCGCATAATTTGAATCAAGGCAGGATTCGATAGTCACAAGCGTATGTGTGTCGGACTGCCTGAGAAGATATTCAATTTCGTGAATCTTATAAGCTGTGTTGACCGTAACAAGAACCGCACCGATTTTTGTTGTTGCCCAGAAAGTGATGAACCATTGGGGGAGGTTTGTGAGCCATACGGCAACTTTGTCGCCCGGCTTTACGCCGAGAGCAATGAGTGCTCTTGCACAGTTGTCAACATCGTCGCGGAACTGAGAATATGTTCTTGTGTAGTCAAGTGTGGTGTACTTATATGCAATCTGGTCAGGGAATTTTTCAACCATCGTGTCAAGCACCTGAGAGAAGGTTTTGTTGATGAGCTTGTATTTTTCCCAGACGAATTTGCCTGAACCGCTTCTGTTTGTAAAAAGAAGCTCTTCGCTTTTCTTCTTGCGGTCGTAATTTGTTATTGAGTTAACGAAATGAGGGAATACTATTTCAGCAAAGCCGAAGTCTTCCATCTTTTCGGGCTGGCATTCATATGAAAGGAAGCCGTCATAGTTAACGGAATCAAGTGCGCGGAGCATTGTTCCGATGGGAAGATTACCTTCGCCTACGAGTTTATATTTAAGTTCGCTGTCCTCAATAGCAGAGTCCTTTATATGAACGTGCTTTATGTATGCGCCGAGATTGGTGATTGTTGTGTCAGGTTCTTCGCCGAAATCTCTGTAAGGATGGTTGATATCCCAAAGAGCGGCAAGTGCATCGCAAGCGAAAATATTAAGAAGGTCGCGGAGTCTTGATGTGTCTGCATAGATGCCGACGGTTTCAACAAGAAGAGTAACGTTATCCTGCTCCGCCTTGTTTACAAGTCTGCCGATGAGCGAAGTTACAGCTGCATCTTCAGCCGTCTTATCGCCGATTGAATATGCGTGAATTCTGACATAAGGGCATCTGATTTTTGATGCGATTTCTATTGCTGTTGCAATTTCTTCAAAGCCTTCATCAGCCTTTGCTTCGTCTGCAATGTTGATATATGTATCAATGCAGGGAATACTTATTGAGTATTCAACGAGCTTATGAAGCGTTGCGGAGGTATTTGCTTTGCTGAACGGGGCATCGGAGCCCGTAAATCTTTCGTCCGTGATGTTGTGGATTTCGATTCCGCTGAAGCCGAGGTCGTTTGCGGTGCTCACGAAATCTGCCCAGCTCATGTCCTGCCAACCGTTGGTTGAAAACGAGAGTTTCATATATTGCCCTCCTCATAGACGATTTTGTTGAGGGCGTTTACATATGCAATGATACTTGCACCAATGATATCTGTTGAAAGACCCTTGCCCGAGTAGAGCTTACCGTTTGAGCGGAGTTTGACAAGAGCTTCACCCATAGCTTCTCTGCCTTCGGTAACGGATTGAATCTGGAAATCATCAAGCTCGTAGTGATGACCGATTATCTGCTCAACGGTACGGAATGCGGCATCAATGGGACCGTCGCCCATACCGACTGCCTTGAGAGTTCTGCTGCCTTTTTCGAGAACGATGTTTGCAGTTGAAGAAATAAGATTTCCCGAGTTAATAACATAGCTTTGCATTCTGTATGTCGGGGGTACCTGATGAGCAACCGTTGCAACGATTGCGTCAAGCTCTTTGCTTCCAACCTGCTTTTTGCCCGAAAAGCTTTTGAATGCTTCAAAAACCTTTGCGGTATCATCTTCCGAAAGTTCATAACCGAGAGAAATGATTGCCTTGCTGACTCTTGAGATATCTGCGGTGTCATCAAGAAGCACATTGCTTTCTGCGGATGAACGTGATGAGCCGTATGTTGAGGTGCTTTTTGATGTTTCGCTTGTCATTCCGAGAATCTGATTTGCGGAATGGTTGATAGCCATTGAGTTGACAGAGTAGCTTACATCGAGAGTGTGCCCTTTGACCTGGAGAGCTTTCATAACGTGCTCGAGATTGGGAAGAGCTTGACTGCCGATGCAGGTTTTGATTTGAGTTGCGCCTGCACTGATGCAAGAAAAGACGCAAGCATTTGCCATATCAAGAGCATCGCTGCATTCCGCGCTGAGAACAATATCCTTTGTGGCGGGAACAGCTTCGTATATTTCACTGATAAGGGAAGCAAATTCATCGGGAAGAAGTGCTCCGGCGGTATCGCACACAGTAACTGTTTTGGCACCGTTATCAACTGCGGCTTTTATTGTTTCAAAAAGATAAGCCTTATCCGCTCTTGTTGCATCGACTGCAGAAAACTCAACGTCGCCGCAGATTGATGCGCAGTGAGCTGTGAGAGATGCAATCAGCTCGAGCATCTGAGCGGGCTTCTTATGATAAAAATATTCCATCTGGACTGCCGAAACTGGCAGTGAAACAAGCAGACGGGGCTTTGCGGCGCCTGCAATTGATTTCATTGCTCTGTCTGCTTCTTCAACAGTGCAACCTGCGGGGCAGGATAGAATGCTGTTCTTTAGGAGAGGGCTTATAGTGCGCAGAACGAGGGTGTCGATTTTTTCATCGGTGATGGGAGCAGCTTCAATAACATCGATATTGAGCTTGTCGAGAAGCTTTGCAATTTCGATTTTTTCTTTGAAGCTTAAGGCTATGTCGCCCCTGCGTGCGCACTCTCTGAGAGTTGCATCGTTGATTGTGATTTTCTTCATAGTTGATTCTCCTTTTTGAACAGCATATCTTGACAGAATAAAACAAGATGTGTTGTCTAATAAATACTTATGCACTATAAGTTACTATATTATAATAAAAGCGACCGTCAAAGTCAATATTAAATTGGTAACATAATTTGTAAAGAAGAAACATTGTAAATTACAACAATTTGCAGGGTTTTGTAAAAAAAGGTTGTGTGTATTTTCAACAAATAAATATACATCAATTTGTATAAAAAATCGAATAAACTGCAAGGCGTAGCTACTAAAATTCTTGTTGAAACCTAATAAGAGTACTCAAAAAATCCAGTGAAACGAAGTTGATTGATTACATGTTTTTTCGTTGCTTTGTTCGTTATATTTATCAAAAAATAAGTGTGAATTTTATGAAAAATGCAAGGCGATTTTTGACGAAAAACAAGTTTTTTGTGGAGATTTTGCAGTGCTTTGTAACGATATTCGCTCAAAAATCATTGACTTATCTTATTCGTGAAAGTATAATATATAGGAATTTTTAAATTATGTTTTAGAGGTGTTTTTTTGAATAATAATATTGAAAATTCCGGTAATACGGCGGAAAATTTCTGCAAAGAAGTCGAAATAAAAACCGGTCGCGGTACCGTGTTTTTACGCGGTGTACTTATTGCGACGATTGCAGTTTCATTTGTGATTTTTGTTTTTTTACTGCTTTATTTCAGCGAAAATACAGGTGCATAATAATGATTGTGTCGGAGAAAAAATAATGAATAAATTAAAGAATCTTACCGCAGAAAGGGTTGCGCCTATCGGAGTTTTTGCTATTCTTGCGCTCTACCCTGTAATTTTGACGGATAAATATTTCAATATAACGATAACTCGATATTTGTTTTTCACAATTACGTCGTCGCTGTTTTTTGCGCTTTGTCTGATATTAAAAGCAAAGGATGTAAATATGCCTGAAAAGCTTGACGGATCAATGATTTCGCGGGTTTCAGGCGCTGACGTATTTTTTACGGTTTATGTTATTGTTTCAATATTTTCAACAAGCTTTTCCGATTACGGTGCGGCTGCAATAAGCGGCGGCGCAGGCAGACGGATGGGATTGCTGATGATTATTTCGATGTATTTTGCATATCTTTTTATTTCGAAATTTTACCGCATAAAAGAATACGAATTCTTTTTTTTCGGAATAGTCGGAGCCTTTATGGGTCTTTTCGGAATGCTTCAATATATCGGACTGGATCCTTTGGGCTTGCTTGAAGGACTTTCTGAGCTTGACAGTGTCAGATTTGTTTCTTTTATGGGAAACATTAACATTTATTCGAGCTTTATATGCATCGTTCTTCCGCTTGCAATGTATATGTTTTGTTTCTCTGAAAAGAAGAAATCGGGTTTCTGGCTTTTTGTTGTTTCGGCAACTTTTATTGGATTTATGACCACGATAAGCGACAGTGGTTATCTCGGTCTGGGTGCGGCGCTTGTTGTTCTTGCAGTGTTGACAGCTAAAGAGAAAAAGACATTTCAGAAATTCTTTTTAACGGTTATAACGCTCCTTATCAGCGCAGGTATATTTGATTTTGTCTGGAGACTTTTCGGCGACCCTGAACATCCAAGTTCAGTGCCCAATGATATAATTAAGGACCCCAAAGTGATCCTTGCCGGAACGGTTGTTTGTGCAATTGCAATCATTCTTATAAACTTTCTGAATATCACGGAAAAAGCATTTTTGTATATCAGACGATTTGTTATATTTGCTTCGGTTGTTTTGGTTGCGGTATGTATTGCACTTGTGCTTTGGGTAACCCTTACGGATATGGAAATCGACCCCAACGGCGTAGGAAAATATTTCAAGTTCTCCAAAACCTGGGGCAACGGCAGAGGCTTCGCCTGGTCGAAACTTCTTGAGATTTATGCAGAACTTCCGCTTCATAAAAAGCTCATCGGAACAGGACCCGACACAATTGCTTATGAGATGGTTTCAAGGCATAATGAAGAAATGTATAAGCTGTTTGGGTTCTATTATGACAACGCCCACAACGAGCTTATACAGTATCTTGTTACTCTCGGAGCGTTTGGGTTGCTTTCGTATGTGTGCTTAGTCGGTTCAGCTGTAAAAAGTTCGTTAAAGGCTGAAAGTACGATAAGCAGAGCAATGGTGTTGCCGATTGTTGCGTATTTAGCGCAGTCGCTCGTAAATATTTCACAGCCTATGACAACTCCGCTTTTCTTTGTTTTCCTTGCATTTACGCAATGCAGAGTTCACGAAAACAAAACAGAGAAAAATAGTATTACAGAATGAAAAATCCCGCTAACATTTTCGTTAGCGGGATAAATTTTTGTTCAATTAAAAATCTGCGGAGCCGGTTGTTCTGGGGTAGGGGATAACATCGCGGATATTTGAGATACCGGTGAGATACATAACCAGTCTTTCAAAGCCAAGGCCGAATCCGCTGTGCTTAACTCCGCCGTAACGGCGAAGGTCGAGATACCAATCATAATCTTCGGGGTCAAGTCCAAGCTCTTTGATTCGGGATTCAAGAAGGTCAAGACGTTCTTCTCTCTGGCTTCCGCCGATGATTTCGCCGATGCCCATAACAAGGCAGTCGCAAGCGGCAACGGTCTTTCCGTCATCGTTAAGTCGCATATAAAAAGCTTTGATTTCTTTCGGATAATCGGTAACAAAAACAGGCTTTCTGAAGATTTTTTCGGTCAGATATCTTTCGTGCTCTGTCTGTAAGTCGCATCCCCAGCTTACCTTATATTCGAACTCATCATTGTGCTCTTCGAGCAACTTGATTGCATCGGTATATGTCACTCTTCCGAAATCCGAATCTGCAACAGCTGTAAGTCTTTCGATAAGTTCTTTATCCATAAATTTATTGAGGAATTCAAGCTCCTGAGGGCAGTTGTCAAGAACGTAACGGATAACATATTTAATCATCGCTTCCGCAACGTCCATATTGTCGCTGAGTTCTGCAAATGCCATTTCAGGCTCAATCATCCAGAATTCAGCTGCGTGGCGCTGAGTGTATGATTTTTCGGCTCTGAAGGTCGGACCGAAAGTATAGACGTTGCCGAATGCAAGAGCCATTGTTTCTGCCTGAAGCTGACCGGAAACAGTAAGATATGCGGGTTTTTGGAAGAAATCTTCGCTGTAATCAACAGCGCCGTCGTCTGTGCGGGGAACATTGTTCATATCAAGGGTTGTAACCTTAAACATTTCACCTGCGCCTTCGCAGTCACTGCACGAAATAAGAGGTGTATGTGCATAAACAAATCCGCGGTCGTTAAAGAATTTATGGATTGCATATGCCGCAACGGAGCGCACTCTGAAAACAGCATTGAATGTGTTGGTTCTCGGACGCAGATGCGCAATTGTTCTGAGAAATTCAAGAGAATGGCGTTTTTTCTGAAGAGGGTAATCGGGTGTTGAAAGTGCTTCAACAGATATTTCGTCAGCATTGATTTCAAACGGCTGATTAGCCTGAGGAGTGAGCAAAAGCTTGCCCGTGACTCTTATTGCGGAGCCGACGTTGAGCTTTGCAATATCCTTATAATTTTCAAGTTTTTCGGATTCAAAAACAATCTGAACGCCTTTAAAACAGCTTCCGTCATTGATTTCAATGAATCCGATTGCTTTGGAATCTCTGAGGGTTTTTATCCAGCCGCAAACAGTAACGTCTTTGTCGGCATAGATTTCTGCCGCTTCATAAAGTTTTTTGATTTCGAGTCTTTCCATTTTGATATCTCCTGATGTTATACAGTAATTTTATCGATGTTTTTCTCTAAAATTCCTTCGCCGATGCCGCTGACATTGGTCAGTTCATCGGGTGTTCGGAATCTTCCGTTCTTTTCTCTGTATTCGATAATTGATTTTGCTTTGCTTTCGCCGATTCCTTCGAGGCTCATAAGCTCCGAAATATCAGCTGTATTAATGTTGATTTTGCCGACTGAAGCGGCAGAAACTGTCTCTGTACAGAATGTAACCGTTTTTATCGGAACAGCTTTAAGACTGCTATATTTTGGTGAATCAACAATCGAATAAAGAAGAACGACAGCAGAAATAAACATTGCCGCGGCAATGAGAAGCAGTTCGTGTTTCTTTTCACTCATTGTCAGAAATTCACACCGTTCCAGCCCCAATGCTCGGCTTCTTCATATTTTACATAGATGTTTTCATGTGCGATTCCAAGCTCTTCGTTGACGATTTCAGAAAGTGCGGCTGTGAGTCTGTCGTATGCGGCATCGGAGGTTGAGCCGAAAAGGCTTACTTCAAGATATGCATAATCCTGCGAACCGTCGCCTTTGAAATACATATCAATTTTATCCTCGAATGCAAGCATAAGCCAGGCTTCGCTCTTGCCGGGAATCAGCGCTATTGCCTGACCGAGCTTTGATTTGAGATTTTCTTTGTTAGTTTCCGTCAGTTCTTTGCTGACGGTTGTTCTGATATAAGGCATAATGAATCCTCCGTATAATTAGTTTACTCTTAAAAAGTTTCTGGCTTCAACAACAACGCCGAGAGTTGAGAAGTCATTATTAGTATAATTGACATAAATCATTGACCCTGTATCGTATTCTGTGCAGAAAACACCATCAGTAACTTCGTAGTGGTCGGTCATTCTCGCATCACGAAGATCATTGAGAGTTTCGGTTGCCTGCGAATAAAATTCAGCCGCTTTGTTGATGGTATTGTCATAATAGAAAACATCATTTTCCGTGCGGCTTGAAAGGGATTTGTAATTCCATTCGAAATGCGGACACGCACCATATTCAATGTATTTAAGAAGAGTTTCTTCGAGATTGATAGCTGTGTTGATCGGGTCTCCCGAATAGTCTACAATTCCGTGAAGCACAAGCTGAACAAACGGAACAGAAAAATATGCACCGCTCTGCGGAACGGTTGATTTTATAGGAATATTGACAACCGAGTCAATGTTTTTGAGCATATAGAAATTGCCGTTGACAGCCATGGTGGAGTGGTCGGTGGAAAGCGGTGCGATTGCAGAGCGTATTTCATTTGCGGCGGCGTTGCGAAGTAAGCCGTCAGAAGCAAAATCTGAATAAACAACCGAGCCTACATCGTTGAGGCAATAACCGGTAAATCCGTAATATCTTGTATCGGTAAGAACGTTTGCTACAAGCTTCGAAAGCTTTTGAATGCTTCTGAATCTGCGTTCTGTAAGGTTTTTGCCCATATAATCTGCCAAAGCACTGTCGGGAGAATAACAGGTATCGGATTTTTTGATGTTTATTGCGTTGCCGGATGAAAAACCGGTCGATGAAGTCAAAAGATTAATGTCAAGATAAAGACTCATATTCTGAGTTGACACATAATCATAGAGTTGATTGAGTTTGTCTGTTCCGCCAAGGCGAGTGAGAAGTGATGCGCCGTCTATATCTTTTGAATCAAGACCTCCGCTGAACACACCCGAATAACGTACGTTGATATCGTTTATACCTTTGTTTTTCATTCTTGTGAGCATGTCTTTTGCCTGCTCAAAATCCGTAAGAGAGGAAAGAAAGCTGAACGGGCCGATTGATTTCTTTGCGGCACCGGTGAGAGTGAGGAAGAACGGCAGATAATCATCAACATCAACCGTTTTGGTTGAAAGAACAGAGTTCCTTATAAGCTGTTCACGGCAGGCAGAGGCAAGCCCTGAATAGGTGGCGTTGTTGCCTGAAAGGAAACGGTAGCAAAGTGAAATTTCAGAAACGCTTGATGATTTTGAGATATATAAAGTTTCGTCCTCATAAAGAACGGGCGTGATTTTGAAGCTGGGGTATACTCGGTTGTATTCGCTGAGTGTTTTTGCTTTGCGTGCATTTATTGTCGCAACCGCATCACCGTTCTGAATCAGTGAAACGAATGCGGAATCCCCGTGCTTGATGCCGAATGCAGGAATAATTGCGTCTCCGGAAACTTCGGATTCTGCCGAAGGATCGTTACCGTAAACAGCAAAAGAAAGATATTCAAAGGATTCATCATAGATTGCGGTTTTGATTATTGCTCCGCATCCGTCAGGCACAAGAATGAAATCATCTTCATACGAATTGTTATATGCACCGAAATAATCGAGAATACCGATGTTTTCAATGTATGCATCGGGGTTACCGGTAAGATTGCTGTGTGTGCACGAAACAAACATACTGCCGTCAGCAAGAGTGACGGTGAGAACTATTCGGAAACCGATATCTGATTTGTTAAATGTTGTTTTTTTAGCAGTTTTTGCATCAGGGAAAATATCAAAAGTGAATGCAACTCCGTTTTCGATAATGCTGTGTGAAGCAGTACCGTAAGCAACGGAATTATCCTGCGAATTGAGATGATAAACATCCGTGCCGCCGATAATTTCAAGCGAAACCATACTTGCGCCGCTTACAAGGTCTTCGCCCGAGGCAACTCCGTCAAGCAGCGGAAGGACACTCCAAAGCTGCCCCTTCGTTGTTTCAAAAATGCAGAAAGTCTGTGTTTCAGGGTCTACATAAAGCTCTATAAGACCTGAAGATGCAACTTTTGTGCCGAAGGATTGGCTGCTTTTGGAATAATGGATTAAAGGGTCACCTGAATGGGCTGTTATTGTGTTGCGGGTCGATACCGATTTTACCGTTCTGACGCCGCTTTGTTCGTTTTTTGAACACGAGCATAAAAGTCCGATGCACATACAGATGCACAGGATGACCGAGATTATTCTGTAAGCAGCTTTGATTTTTTTATTCTTTGATATCATAATGTCTTGAGTCCTTTGATATTTCAAAAGTGAAAACGACGCCGTCTTTGGTGTTGCTGACGCCGTAGTTGCAATTGTGATTTGACATAATGCTTTTAACGATTGACAGACCGAGTCCGAAGCGACTCTCGCTTCTTCCGTGTGCCTTGTCGGCGCGGTAGAAGCTGTCCCAAAGTTCGGGGAGGTCGTGTTTATCTATGTTTTTACCGGTGTTGTATACGCTGATTTCAAACAATCCGCCTTTGTCAGTATAGTCGATTCTGATTATTCTTTCTCCTTCACAATGTGAAATCGCATTTATGATATAATTTTTGAGAACAATTTCAATTTTGTCTTCCTGAGCATAGCAAACGAGGGGAGACGGTATTTTGTTGATAACAGTTATTCCTTTTTGGTCAAACTGGAGAGAAAGATGATTCAACAGTGAGTTAACGCAAGCACCTAAATCAAAGAAATCGGGGGTGAAAGGCTGAACTCTGTTTTCAAGTTTGGAAAGCTCGAGAAGTTCAACAACGAGAGAGTTCATTTTTTTGCTTTCATCGTTGATAATATGGCAGTATTCCTTGATAACTTCGGGGTCGTCGCTGATTCCTTCACAAAGTCCTTCGGCATAACCCGAAATGATTGCTATGGGTGTTTTGAGCTCGTGAGAAACATTGCTGATGAATGAGCTTCTCGCGTTGTCGAGTGCGTGGCGGCGTTCGATATCTTTTTCGAGTTGCTCGTTTTTATCTTTCAGGTCAATAAGTGTAGAGTCAAGCGTGGTTGAAAGGGTATTGATGCTGTTACCGAGCTCTCCGATTTCATCATTACCGTAATCCTCGCATTTGCGTTCAAAATTCAAAGCAGCCATATCTTTGGTTATTTCATTCATTTTTACGAGAGGTCTTGTGAAATTTGCGATAATCAAGTAAAAGATGACCGACATAATCAAAATCATCGTTATACTCATAAAGGAGTACACGCTGCCCGAAACGCTTACGGTTGTTTCAACATCGGCAACCTCTGAATATATGTGAAGTGTTTCTGTTGTTTTTAATTTATGTGTGTAAACGAAATATTCTGCATTCGAAGCATCTCTTCGCATAATTTCAAAATTGTCAAAATCGAAAGTGTTACTTCTGTTTTCGGAAGGATGCATGCTCGAATATTCGGAGTTTGCCATTCCTGATGAAACGAAGTGGTCGCTTCCGTGGGCAGAACTTGATGTTGATGTATAAACAAGAGATCCGTCTGTACTGATTATTTCAAAAGAAACATTATTGTTGACTGCTATTGAATGAAGGTCAAAATAATAGCTTGCGGAATCCGGAACAAGAGCATCTATACTGTCAGCAACATTAACCAAGTCTCTGTAAGTTTTAAAAGAAAAAGCACGGAAAAGCACCGGTGTGCTGAATACGGTTATTACCGTCAGAAATACAATCAGCACAGCGGAAATGATTGCAAAAAGCTTTATTCTTATGCGGCTGAGACGTAGTTTTGAAAATAAATGTTTCAAGACTCCGCCACCTCAATTTTGTATCCGACACCGTAAACCGTTCTGAGATGTTTTTCGCCCCAAAAACTGAGTTTGGTTCTGAGCCTTGCAACGTGAGAATCAACGGTTCTTGAATCACCGACAAAATCAACTCCCCAGATGCTGTCAAGAAGCTGTTCTCTTGAATAAATTCTCTCGGGATTTGATGCAAGTTTAACAAGGATGTTATGCTCTTTTATTGTCAGTTCAACAGCTTTTCCTTCAAGTGTAACTTTGTGTGCAGGAATATCAATAACAAGACCGTTGATTGAGATTATATCATCCGATTTGCTTTCGTTTTTGCTTTGTGAACGTTTGAGAAGAGCCTCCACACGCTTGACAAGAACAACAGGGCTGAACGGTTTGGTCACATAGTCATCCGCACCGTTTTCAAAAGACATCAGTTCATCGAATTCCTGGCTTCTTGCGGTGAGAACAAGAATGGGCACAGAACTCGTTTCTCTTATTTTTCTGCAAACCTCCCAACCGTCGATTTCCGGCATCATAATGTCGCAGATAACAAGACTTATGCTTCCGACGGAATAGAATTTTTCAATTGCATCTTTGCCGTCAACAGCTTCAACGGTTTCGTAACCCGCGTTTTTCAAAAAGTCGCAAACGAGTCTTCGGATGAGCGCTTCATCATCGGCTATTAATATTCGCTTCATTTTTTCACCGCTTTCAAAACATAATATACAATTATATAATAACACACAATATATATATAAATCAAGTGTTGCGTGAGATTTGTAGTATATCTGATTTGTAAAATTTTAATAAAAAATTTATCGGGTCTGTGCTTTACGGTCACAAAATTTGAAAAAATCAAAAAAATTTATCAAAACTATTGTTTTATGATTTGATATTTAGTATAATAAATCAGTATTTATCTTGGGTCATAATGACCTTTCGAAAGGTGTGGTTTTATGCTCGGCAAATATGTCAGAGTGAGGGTTACCAACCCTATCCGCTCCGTAAACAGGCAATTCGGTTTTGTCTATCAGCTCAACTTCGGTGCAATCGAAGGCAAAAAACGCTATGACAACATATCTCACGGTGCTTATATTATGGGAATCAACCATCCTGTGAGAACATTTGACGGAAGAGTTATCGCTGCAATAAAGAGAAGTGACGGCAGTCCGACTGTTTATGTTGTTGCACCAAAGAGTATGAGATTTATTTCCTACCAGATTGAGGATGCGATTGCTTTTGCGGAAAAAGGAAGAGAATATAAGCTTGAATGCCTTTACGAGCGTTCCTGCGGTGCTGTTGTTTACAGAATAATTAACGACGAAGTTCGCTATCTGCTTATCAAAAACCGCCGCAGCACTCATTGGGGATTCCCGAAAGGACATATCGAAAAAGGCGAAACCTATGAGCAGACCGCAATGAGAGAAGTTCTTGAAGAAACAGGAATCCATATTCAGATTCTTCCTCAGTTTGCTTCAAAGTCGGAGTATACAATTCAGGGCAGGGTTGAAAAATCGGTTACGATTTTCCTTGCAAAAACAAAAGACACACAGACCACTATCCAGCGTGAAGAGATTGAAGATTATGTTTGGCTGAGTTTCGAAAAAGCAATGGATACACTCAGATTTATCAACGACAGAAACATCCTTCAAAGTGCACACGATTTTTTGGTTGAACAGAATATTATCGACTAAAGAGAGGAATTTGAAATGACCGAAGTGATAGCCGATTATCTTGTCAGCATATTTCAGGGTGCTATTCCGGAAGAACTTATTATCTTTTTAATCTCTATGATGCCTATTGTTGAACTCCGAGGCGGTATGATTGCGGCAAAGCTTCTTGATATTGAGCTTCTGCGGGCTTTTGTTATCTGTTATATAGGCAATATTCTTCCGATACCGTTTATTCTTTTGTTTATCAGAAGAATATTTAAATTCCTTAAAAAGTTTTCTCCTACACGAAGGATTGTTGAAAAGCTTGAATCAAGCTCAATGAGAAAGAGCGAAAAGGTTAAGAAGAACAGCATATGGGGTCTTTTGAGTTTCGTTGCAATTCCTCTTCCGGGCACGGGCGGATGGACGGGCGCGCTTATTGCTGCGTTGCTTGATATGAGAATCAAAATTTCATTTCCTGTAATTGCTCTTGGTGTTCTTATTGCCAACCTTATAATGAGTGCCTTTTCTTACGGATTACTCGGGATATTCACCCCGTAACAAAAAAGCTGTTTCACATTTTATGTGAAACAGCTTTTTTGTTTGATGTTGAAAATCACCGAATCTGCCGGTGGAGGTTACCTCGTAAAAGCTTTAACTTCAAGCATCCGGATTAGCAGGATGCTTGATTAATATCAACCTTCAATGATAGCTCCGCTCCATTTGAAAGAATTAATCCAATAACGAATTCCTATGAAGTGTAATCTGTGTGTAATTTCTCCGTGTTCGCTATGCTTGTATTTAACGTCGAATTGCAAAAACAGTTTTCTGCCTTCGTCTTGCCCTTGTTGTGTTCCTCTGATTGGCTCTGCCCACAGAATTTTGTCTTTTTCATCCATTCCGTTAACAAACTTTTCGGTTAATTCATCACAATAAAGGTCATAAATTGTAGTTACATAACCGCCGTGACACGCACCTGCCTCCCAATCGACAGGACAGAGATGAATTAATAATATAGTACTTACTGTAACGGTAAAAACAATGATTGATAATATCCAAGCAAGAATTTTCTTCTTTTGCTTGGACGTTTTTTTCTTCTGTTCTTTATTATTTGTGAGCGGTATTATATTTCCTGTCAGTATGTAGTCAACATTTGTATTCAGCAATTCTGCAAGCTGAATAATGTTATCAGTATCGGGTTTTGAAATATCTTTTTCCCATTTAGAAACTGCCTGACGGCTTACATTTAATCGTTCGGCAACATATTCCTGAGAATATTTCATTTGTTTTCGTAAAGTACTGATACGGTTTCCGATAGTCATAGCGATTACCTCCTTTGCCGTAATTATACAAAAATCTTCGGGTGCAATCTACCAACTATTTGTCAACTATAGGTTGCATATAGAATAATAACGGTAATTTTAAGCTTTTTGAATTACTTCTGCAAAGTTTCTGAGTTCTTCACCCGTCATACGGTAGATTGTCCAGTCATCCATCGGCTTTGCACCGACGGAGAGATAGAAGTCTATGCTCGGTTTATTCCAGTCAAGGCAGCACCATTCGAGTCTGCCGCAGTTTCTTTCGACGGTTGTTTTGGCAAGAAATTTCAAAAGTGCCTTGCCGTAACCCTTACCTCTGTGCTCGGGAAGAACAAACAAATCCTCAAGATAAATTCCCGCTCTGCCGAGGAATGTTGAGAAATTATGAAAGAAAAGTGCAAATCCAACCTCTTTTCCGTTTTCAACAGCAAAGATAACCTCTGCCTTTTTCTTTTCAAATATCCATTCTTTCAGAATTTTGGGAGTAGCAACAACTTCGTCTGACATATGCTCATATTCGGCAAGTGCCTTGATGAAATTGAGAATGGTTTCAGTGTCGTTTTCATTTGCAAATCGTATTTCAAATTTATTGCTCATTTTATTTACCTCTTACATTTGTTTCAATTCAATTATACCATTAATTTGAGCCAAATCAAGTTTTTGTTTATTACGGATAACCAGCCGATGATTTATGCTCTTGAAAAAGCAAAAGCATTATGATACTATAATTATATAATGTTTTATGGAGTGATGACCGTATGATTAAACATATAGTTTGTTTCAAATTAAAAGATAACAGCCTTGCTGAATGCGAAAAAGCAAAGGAAGTTCTTCTTTCAATGAAAGGCAACGTACCTCAGCTCAGAGGCATCGAAGTTGGCATTGATTTCCTTCATTCTGAGCGTTCATATGATCTTATTCTTGAAGTGCTACTTGATGATGAGGCGGCTCTTGAAAGCTATCAGAATGACCCGTATCATTGCTCGGTTGTCAAGACCCATATGCACGCCGTAAGGGAATCGAGCGTTGCGGTTGATTATGTGATTTAAACGAGGGTGTTGAAATGAATAAATTAAAGAAAAAGGTTATGAAGCTTGTCGGCACGGTCGTCAATTCAGTGACCACGGCAACATCCCAGGGCACATCCGAGGGTGAGCTTGGAAAGAGTTTTGTGCCTGATAAAAAGATTATTGAGCTTTGCAGAAAAACCGGTGCCGAAGGCATTGTAATGCTCAAAAATAAAGATAACGTTCTTCCTCTGACGAGCGAAAACGTTGTTTCAGTTTTCGGCAGAGTACAGAATGATTATTTTTATGTCGGCTACGGCTCAGGCGGTGATGTGAAAGCACCCTATAAAATCAGTCTTATGCAGGGCATAAAAAACAACGGTAAAATTAAATATAATGAACTTCTTGAAGCCACTTATAAAAAATGGAGTGAGCTCAATCCCGTTGATGACGGCTTCTGGGGCAACTGGCCGATGTGCTATGATGAAATGCCTGTTGACCTTTCCATGGCACGCACCGCCGCATCGATGTCCGACACTGCGCTTGTCGTTATTGGCAGATCGGCAGGTGAGGACAGAGAGAATAAACTCGAGGAAGGCAGCTATTACCTTACTCAAGCAGAAAAAGATATGCTCAATTCCGTAACATCTGCATTTGACAGAGTTGTTGTTCTTTACAATTGCGGCAGTATTATGGATATGGGTGAGCTTGATAATTACGGCGATAAGATTTCTGCAATTCTTTATGTGTGGCAGTCGGGCATGGAAAGCGGAAATGCGATTGCGGATGTGCTTTCGGGCGATGCTTATCCGTGCGGCAAGCTTGCTGATACAATTGCATGCAGTTATTATGATTATCCCGGAAGCAAGGATTTCGGCGACAGAAAATTCAACTGCTACACAGAGGATATCTATGTAGGTTACAGAGGCTTCGAAACCTTTGCTAAGGACAGAGTGCTTTATCCTTTCGGTTTCGGTCTGGGTTATACTCAGTTTGCAGTCGAAAACGTTGCTTATGCTTGCAAAAACGGTATGATTACCGTATCGGCTGATGTAAAGAATGTCGGTGCATATGCGGGCAAAGAAGTACTTCAAGCATATTTTGAAGCGCCTTGCGGCAGACTCGGTAAGCCTGCAAGAGTGCTTTGTGCATTTGCAAAAACCGATGAACTCAACCCCGGTGAAAGTAAAAACGTGACACTTGAATTTGCGGTCAACGATATGGCATCGTATGATGACGAATCGGAATATTCCTACATTCTTGAAAAGGGAAACTATAACATATATCTTGGCACAGATGTACGTTCGGCTTTGCTTTGCGGTACATATGAGCAGGAGAAAAACGAAATAGTTCAAAGGCTTTCACAGACATCGGCACCGTCGCGTAATTTTGAACGTATGAAGTTTGTTGACGGCAAGCTCGTTTACGAAAATGTTCCTACTGTGAAATACAATCTCAAACAGATAATTACCGACAACCTTCCCGAAGCCAAACCGCAGACGGGAGATATGGGATTCAAGCTTTCCGACGTTAAGGAAGGCAAGGTAAGTATGTCGGATTTCGTTGCCCAGCTCAACAACGAAGAGCTTGAAGCAATCAGCCGTGGCGACTATGTTATGAACAGTCCCCTCGGTGCGGCGGGTAATGCAGGTACCTTCGGCGGTGTTCTTAAATCAATGCGAGAAAAGGGCATCCCTGCTGTAACAACAACTGACGGACCTTCGGGCATCAGAATAAATGAAGGTGCGTCTCTTCTTCCTGTTGCAACTTCGCTTGCAAGCACCTGGAATCCCGCTCTTATTGAAGAACTCTATGAGCAGGTCGGACTTGAAATGAAACGTGTCGGTTCCGATATTCTTCTTGCACCCGGTATGAATATCCACAGAAACCCGCTTTGCGGCAGAAATTTCGAATATTTCTCGGAGGACCCGTATCTGACGGGTGTTATGGCATCTGCATTTGTCAAGGGTATTCAGAAAACAGGTGTTTCAGCTTGCCCCAAGCATTTTGCCTGCAATAATCAGGAAACAAACAGAACCCATAACGATTCGATTCTTTCCGAAAGAGCACTTCGTGAAATTTATCTCAAAGGCTTTGAAATCTGCGTAAAGAACTCAAAGCCGCAGAATATAATGACTTCTTATAATAAAATCAACGGCGTATGGGGTCATTATAACTACGAACTTTGCGAAAGAATTCTCAGAGGCGAATGGGGATATGAAGGTAATGTTATGACCGATTGGTGGATGCGTGATTCAAAATCACCCGAATTCCCCAAACTCCGTAAGCAGGCATACAGAGTCCGTGCCGGTGTCAATGTGCTTATGCCCGGCGGCGAACGAGTTGCAAAACGTAAGCCCGACGGAACTCTTCTCGAAACACTCGGCAAACCCGACGGCATAACGCTCGGCGAGCTTCAGCGCAATGCATCGCAGATTCTCGGATTTGTAATGAACAGCAATGCGATGAACGCCGAGCGACCCGAACCTGAAACTACAGAGAAAAGAAAATTAATTTTATAAAAAACAAAATGCACCCTCGGCTTTTGCTGAGGGTGCTGTTCGTTATTCGGCAACTCCGATGCCGAGGCTGACGGAGAGTGCTCTGTCTACTCTGAGCATATCGGTTTCATCAAGTATCCCCATTTTTTCGCGAAGTCTTTTTTTGTCAAGTGTACGCACCTGTTCAAGCAGTACTATTGAATCCTTTGCAAGTCCGCATCCGTCGGCATTAACTCTTATATGTGTGGGCAGGCTTGTTTTGAATCTTTGGCTGGTTATTGCAGCGGCTATTACCGTTGGGCTGAATTTATTACCTACATCGTTCTGAACAATCAGAACGGGCCTTGTGCCGCCTTGCTCAGAGCCGATAACAGGGCTCAGGTCGGCATAATAGATTTCTCCCCGTTTAAC
>JAZNHM010000129.1:0-8553 GCA_045576955.1 Acutalibacteraceae bacterium
GCATTGATGCTCCCGTTCTTTCCGAAAAAGATAAAAACGCTCCCCTGCTTAAGGAGAGCGATGTCAGATTTAAATTCTAAAATTTTACTTTTTTATCAAGCATAATATTTTCATTTATGTCCATACTATCTGTGAAAAGCAAGGTAAGGAGATGAAAACTATGCTTGATAAAATTTCTTTGGTGCTTCTGATTATCGGCGGTCTTAACTGGGGCAGCATCGGTTTGTTTCAGTTTGACCTTGTTGCATGGATATTCGGCGGTCAGGGTGCAATTCTCAGCAGAATTGTCTACACGGTTATTGCCCTTGCAGGTGTCTGGTGCGTGTCACTTCTTTTCAGAGACACCGAAAGTCTTGTTGAAACAGGCACAGACGATATTCAGTAAAACAAAAACCGCTGACTTGTAGAAGTCGGCGGTTTTTTGTTTCTATTTTTTCTTAAGTCTCTCACAAAGCTCTCTGTCGGGCGTTACCCACATGGTGTTATATGTGTGATAAATAACCTTGCCCGGTTTAGCACCCGTCGGTTTTTTGAGCATACGGACTTCCGTGTAATCAACCGCAACCTGCGATGATTCACGTCCGCCGCTGTGATATGCGGCAAGTATCGCTGCCTGACGGCAGGTGAGCTCGGGAATGATATCACCATTGCCAATAACAACAACGTGGGAGCCGGGAATTTTTTGGGTGTGGAACCATGAATCGTCCTTTGCGGCGGTTTTGAACGTCAGCAGGTCGTTCTGAACATTGTTTCTGCCAACAAGGATTGTGTAACCGTCATCGGAAACATATTCCATAGGCGGCATCGGTTTTGCTTTTTTTGTCTTGTCATTCTTGGCACGCTTGAGATATCCCTGCTCATAAAGCTCGTTACGGATTTCGGCAAGCTCCGTGTAGCCGTCCGCACGGTTGACGGAGTCAATAACCGATTCAAGATATGCAAGCTCCTGTTCGCTCTGTTCAATCAGTTCTCCGAGCATACTTTCGGCAACCTTCGCCTTGCGGTATTCTTTGAAATATTTTTGTGCGTTTGCCGCAGGTGAAAGTGCGGGGTCGGCGGCAATGCGGATAATCTCATTGTTGTTATAAAAATTTTCAAGGTCATAGAAAAGAGAGCCCTTTTCGAGTCTGTACTGATTTGCAAGAATCAACTCTGCGTTGATACGAAGGGTATCACGGTCAGCGCACGCTTCAAGCTCCGCCTGCCTGCTCTGTAATTTTCTTGCAGCTCTTGCGGCGGCATTGTTGAGCAATTTGAGGAGTGACTGACTGCGCTGACGGGTTCTTTCAAAGCGGTCTTTTTCGTAATAAAAGTCATCAAGAAGTTCCGAAAAGCTTTCAAATGGTCTTGCGGTGACGGTGAATCCGTACTGTGTTATATCGGTGAATGTAAAGTCATAAGGCTTTACATTTTCACGCATAAGCATTGTCGGTGAAGCCTTGCCCGAAAGCAGAGTTTCTTTGATTTCGGAAAGCTTTTTTGCGAGTCTTTGCTCGTTTATTTCGTTCATTTCTGCGGTGCCGATGTCACCGCCGCACGCAAACGATGCAATTTCACGGCTTATCAAGGGAGAAACACCTTCAAGGGTTTCAAGAATTGCGCCTGACATACGCTTTCCAACAACGTTTTTTATTGATGAAACAGCGAAATCAATATCTGTTTCAGTAAGATTCAGTTTGTTCTGGCGGGGCGGAAGTTCGTATCTGAATGTAGGAAGAATCTGTCTTACCGACGACTGTGTAAAGTCAACTCGCTTTACAGAATCAACGATTGTTCCGTCAGAATTGATAAGTATAATGTTGCTGTGTTTTGCCATAATTTCCACGCAAAGAGTGAAGGTGACGGCATCGCCGATTTCATTTGTGCCCGCAAGGTCGATAAAAACAACTCTGTCGAGCCCAAGCTGACGAATGTTTGTTATCGTTGCGCCCGTCAGATGCTTTCTGAAAAGCATACAGAGCATCGGCGGGGTTGCGGGGTTTTCGGGTGCTCTTGCTGTCAGGTGAAGTCTCGGACTGTTTGCCGATGCAGACACAAGCAGGCGGTAAGCACCTTCTCTTGAACGCAGATGAAACACCAGCTCGTCTTTAGAAGGCTGGTGTATTTTTTCTATTCGGCTTCCGATTATTAATCGGGAAAGCTCTTGTTTGAGTAAATTTATGGTAATTCCGTCAAGGGGCATAATTTTTTCCTCTGTTAATAGTATTCAACCGGAGATTTCTGCGGGATTATTTCAACTTCGCATTCAAAATTTTCTTTGATTTTGTTTGCAAGCACGGCAACAACCGGGTTTTCTGTTTCAAAATGACCTGCCGCAATGAGTGTAACACCAAGCTCATATGCAGCAAGGAATTCGTGGTGCTTTGCTTCACCCGTAATATATGCGTCGCATCCGCTTTCGGCAACGGCGTGAATGAAATCTCCGCCCGCACCGCCGCAGAGCGCAACGGTATCGATGGTTTTGCCGCAGTCTGCAAGCTGAACACCTGTTGAAAGTCTGTCCGCAACAAGCATTGCGAGTGCATCAGCTTCGGTTTCGTCAATAACTACTTTTCTTATCATTGCCGTTTCGCCTGAATCGGAAAGAGGCACGGGATTTTTGAATCCGAGTATGTCTGCGAGTGCATCGTTGACTCCGCCGTTTGCGCAATCGAGCGAGGTGTGCGCACAGATTGCGGATATTCCGTTTTTGGCGAGCATATAGGGAATATCACCTTCAAGAAAAGCTTTAACGGGTCTGAAAATAACGGGATGATGGCTGACTATCAGCTCTATTCCTCTTTCTGCTGCATATTTTATTGCATCGGATGTGATGTCGAGCACAACTCCGATTTTTGAAATTTCACAGCAGGAATCTCCGACGAGAAGTCCGCTGTTATCCCATTCGCATTGTGTTTCGAACGGGGCGATTGAGTCGATGAAATCATAAATATTTTTAACTGTCGGTCTGCATTCCATTGATTGTTTCCTCCAGTTCGTCAGTTACTTTTTCAAGATATTCCGCAGTTTCTGCTGTGCCGTGAATTCTTTCGGCTTCGAGCTTCTTCTTCAGGCGTAAATTGATATTTTCGAGATACATTCTTGCTTCTTTCTTTTTGCATTTTGAAAGCTCGCCCGAATATATGTAGGATATGCTCTTTTCTTCGATTTTGCCGGTATATTCTGCCGCCATGGCGCAGTAGAGCTTGCCCGAGTCGATGCACGCATCTTCAAACAAAATTTCAAATCCGTTTTCAACGAAAAATCTTCTTATATCCTCTGCGTGTGACTGCGGCTGAACGATGAGTCTTTTTTTCTTATCTTTGAGCCAGTATGTGCGTGAAATAAGCTGTTCCATAAGAGTGCCGCCCATTCCGCACATAATAAAATCATCGGCCTCGAACGCTTTGATTTCGTCAAAGCCGTCCGAAAGCCTGAGAGTGATTTTATCTTCGATTGAATAAGCTTCAACTGTTTTTTTCGCATTCTCAAGCGGACCCTTGCGCACATCGCACGCAAGAGCCTTTGGAGAAATGCCGCGGAGAATCAGATAAGCTGGCAGATAGGCGTGGTCTGTACCGATATCGGCAACGGCATTGCCGCTTCTGACCATCCTTGCTGCCATAAGCATTCTTTCGCTGAGATTAATCATTATTTTGCAAGGAATGCGTTGATTTTTGCGATGAGTTCGTCAGCATTTACGCCGTGAACCATGCAAGCTTGAGCAACGCTCTCGTTTCTTGCTGAGGGGCAACCGAGGCAGTGCATACCCATCTCAAGGAAGAAGGGAGCAACTTCGCGGTTAGCATCGAGGATTTCTCCGATTTTCATATCTTTTGTGATTTCTGTCATAATAAAAACATCCTTTCGTTTATTGAAATACACAATTAGTATATCACATCAGCAGAGTAATATCAACCTTACAATTTTAAAAAATTATTTGATTATTATAGTGACTTTTATAAAGTATTGTGTTATACTAAAATGAATTGTTATAAGCCTACGGGGTGAATTTATGTTTGAGCAGATTATCAATGTTGACAGAATGGAGCAGGCGGTAAGTCTTTTCGGAAGCTTTGATGAAAATGTTAAGCTTATCGAAAAGGAGTTTTCCGTTTCGGTTATCAGCCGCGGCTCGGAGCTTAAAGTTACGGGTGAAGCGGAAAATGTGCAGAAAGGTGTCCGCGCTATCAACGGATTGCTTACTCTCATCAACAGAGGCGAGTCGCTCAGCGAGCAGAATGTCAGATATGTTCTTTCACTTGTCAATGACGGCAATGAAGATAAGCTCGTTCATATGGCGGCGGACTGTGTATGCATAACCTCAAAAGGCAAGCCTGTAAAACCCAAGACACTCGGTCAAAAAAAATATATTGAAACAATCCGTAATAATACAATCACTTTCGGCATTGGTCCTGCGGGTACGGGTAAAACCTACCTTGCCGTTGCAATGGCGGTTACGGCTTTCAGAGCAAAGGAAATTAACCGCATTGTGCTGACCCGACCTGCCGTTGAAGCAGGCGAAAAACTTGGCTTCCTTCCAGGTGACTTACAGTCGAAGGTTGACCCGTATTTAAGACCTCTTTATGATGCACTTTTTGATATGCTCGGAGCAGAGAATTTTCAGAAGCATCAGGAGAGGGGAGATATTGAGGTTGCCCCTCTTGCTTATATGAGAGGACGTACTCTTGACGACAGCTTCATTATTCTTGACGAAGCGCAGAATACCACGGCGGAGCAGATGAAAATGTTTCTTACACGTCTCGGGTTCAATTCAAAAATGGTTGTTACCGGCGACGTAACTCAGATTGACCTTCCCGACGGCAAGCGTTCGGGACTCAAAGAAGCGGTCCGAATTCTCAAGAACGTTGAGGATATCGGCACCGTAAGATTCAGTGAAAAGGACGTTGTGCGCCACAGACTGGTGCAGGATATTATAAAGGCTTACGAAAAGCAGGAAGAGGAGCGTAAGAAAAATGACAGGAAAGGTTAAGGTTGCTATTTCAAACGACCAGAGCGAAGTGCGTATTCCCACCGGTGTCAGAATGCTCGTGCGCCGTTGCTGCACGGCTGTTCTCGTTCAGGAGGAATTTGACGGCGCGGCAGAGGTAAGTGTCACTTTTGTTGATGACGAAGAAATTCACAAGCTCAACAAACAGTTCAGGAATATAGACAGGTCAACCGATGTTCTGTCTTTTCCGCTGGGCGAGAACGGTGTTTACGACATCAATCACGACACGGGCGCAAAGATGCTCGGCGATATCGTTATTTCCATTCCCCACGCAATCGACCAGGCGGACAGATACGGTCATTCTCTTCAGCGTGAAATCGGCTTTCTGACTGTTCATTCGATGCTTCATTTGCTCGGTTATGACCACGTCAACGGCGGAATGGAGAGCGTAAGGATGCGCGAAAAAGAAGAAACTGTTCTCACAAAGCTCGGTCTTAAACGAAATTCAAGTTATTATATGGATGATGAAAACGTATGAAAAATTTGCTTAAAAGCTTCGTATATGCTTTCAGAGGAATTACATACTGCATAGCGCACGAGCGAAATATGCGCATTCATCTGTGCTTTACGGCGTATATGTTCGGATTTCTGACGGTTCACGATTTCTTCGAGGTGAGCAGAACACAGTTTGCTTTGCTATTTGCCGTCAGCGGTATGGTTCTGGCTCTTGAAGCAGTTAACACTGCGGTTGAAAAGGCAGTTGACCTCGCAACAAAAGAAATCAACTCACTTGCAAAAATCTCAAAGGATGCGGCGGCCGGTGCGGTGCTTATTGCGGCAATCGGCTCCGTTGCAGTCGGAATCTCAATCCTTTATCAGCCGGAAGCATTTGCGAAAATGTTTGAATATTACAAAGAAAATATCCCTGTTTTAATCGGATTTATCATCAGCTTCATCGCAAGTGTGATATTCGTTTTTGCAGGTCCGTACGGAATAAAGAATTTCTTCAGAAAACATGTTAAATAAGGAGTTGTATATGACAAAAACTGCATTTGTTGCAATAGTCGGATGTCCCAATGTCGGCAAATCCTCGCTTCTTAACAGAATGCTCGGTCAGAAGGTGGCAATTGTTACCCAGAAACCGCAGACGACGAGAACGAGAATCATGGGTGTTCTGACTGAGGGTGAAACACAGCTTGTATTCACCGACACACCGGGTTATCACAGACCCAAAACCAAGCTCGGTGAAAAAATGATTAAAGCAGTCGGCGACGGAATTAACGGCGTTGATGCCTGCCTTTTCGTTACAGAGCCCGAGGGTGATATCCGTGAGGTTGAGCTTGAACTGCTCAAACGTCTTAAAGCGGAGAAAGCTCCCGTGGTTCTTGCAATCAATAAGATTGATACCGTTAAGCAAAAAGAAGCGATAATGGAAAAAATTGTTAAATTTACAAACGAATTTGATTTTGAAGCAGTTGTTCCCGTCAGCGCACTCAAAAACGAGAATGTTGATCTCATTATCGAAGAGCTTAACAAGCTGACCTATGAATCGGTTCACTTTTTCCCCGATGATACTCTCACCGACCAGCCCGAAAGAGTGCTTGCAGGTGAAATTATCAGAGAAAAAATGCTTCTTCTTCTTGACAAGGAAGTGCCCCACGGCGTTGCGGTCAGCATCGAAAAAATGCGCGAACGTTCAGACGGAAGTAACATTATGGACGTTGAAGCAACCATCTATTGCGAAAGAGAGAGCCATAAGGGCATCATCATCGGCAAAAAGGGCGATATGCTCAAGAAGATTTCAACAAGAGCAAGAGCCGATATGGAGAATTTCTTCCAATGCAAAATCAACCTTCAGTGCTGGGTAAAGGTTAAAGAAGGTTGGCGTAACAGAGAAGGATTAATCCATAACTTCGGCCTGGATTGATGTCTGATTGTGATAAATGCGACGTATGCCGTTTTTTCGCGTTTGACGTATACACGATACGCCTTCACACGAGAAAAACACCATCCGCCATCATTTCTCGCTAATCATACAATCAATCCGCAAAAAATTGATTGTGGTAAATGCGCCGTTATTGTTTTTCATAATTTTCCCGCTTTTAATCCTGTCAAAAAAGGTTAACTTATTAACGGGAGATGGTGAATATGGAAAAAGAACAGGCTTGGCGCAGATTTTCAAAAACAGGTGCGGTTGCGGATTATCTTGAATTCCGTAATTGCGTATCAAACGTTACTTCGGGAGCAAAACAGAATGAGAATGAATACCGACGCTCTGGTGCTCAGGGTAACGGACACGGGGGAAAGTGACCGTCTTGTCACTCTTCTCACTTCGGAATACGGAGTCCTCAGAGCTTTTGCAAACAGAGCAAAAAAAATAAACAGCCGTATGCACGGCGCAACGCAGTCTTTCTGCTACGGAGATTTTTCAGTCTACAAAAGCAGAGACAGCTACATAATAGACGATGCTGTTGCAAAGGAAGTTTTTTTCGGACTGCGTGAGGATATTGAGAAGCTTGCGCTTTCGCAGTATTTCTGCGCTCTTGCGGCAGAGCTTGTGCCCGAAATGGAGCCCGCGAGGGAATATCTGAGGGTAATTCTCAATTCTATGCATTTGCTTGAAAAGCAAAGGCGTTCCAACAATTTTTTAAAAGCCGTAACGGAACTGAAGTTTATGGTGTTTTCCGGATTTATGCCCGATTTGACGGATTGCCCCAAATGCGGCGGCGAGCCTTCGGGCGAAATATTCTTCAATGTTTATGACGGCAATATTTATTGTAAAGGTTGCGGCAGCGGTGAAAGAATAAATTCCACCGTGCTTGCGGCAATGCGCCACGTGTGCGCAAACCCGATAGAGAAAATCTATTCTTTTTCTCTTCCGACAGAGGATGAAAAGCGTTTTGCTGATGTCTGCGAAAAGTTTTTGCTTGCACAGACGGGCAAGAGATTCAAAACGCTTGAATTTTATAAATCATTATTTTAGAGTGAAAGGAACAAGAAAAATGAAACTCGACGGATTCTTACACAAGCTGTTCGGAACAACTCCGGGCAAGGGCGTACAGCCCAAAGAGGCACTCGCCTATAGCGTAGCCGGTTTCGGTCAGAACTTTATCTGTACCATCATCGGCTCCTACATAACCGTATTTATGACAGATGCGCTTCTTTTCGGTGCTGACGGCGTTATGGTCGGCAGCTTAAAGGGTGCAACCGCTGTTGCTATTCTTATGCTTGGTGCACGTATTTTTGACGCATTCAACGACCCCATTATGGGCTCTGTTGTTGACAAAACCAGAACAAAGTGGGGTAAATGCCGTCCTTACCTCAAGTGGATGGCAATTCCCATCGGTATTATGACAATTCTCTGCTTCCTTCCCGTTTTCAGCGCAGAAAAAATTTATGACGGCTCACAGACAACAATTGCATTCACCACAATCGGTGCAATTTACATTCTCTGGAGTGTTGCTTATACTGTTGCAGACGTTCCTTACTGGGGACTTTCAACCTGCCTTACAAACAACACAGAAACAAGAGGACAGATTCTTACTGTTGCCCGTATGTTCTGTACTGTAGGTGCCGGTATTGTTACTATTTTCGTTCCTATGATTACAGGCGAGCTTACAAAG
>JAZNHM010000130.1:0-1968 GCA_045576955.1 Acutalibacteraceae bacterium
GTTATTTCATCGCCAACCTTTGCATCGGTGATGTTCATTCTGTAAAGTGCATCGCTCTCGATTGCAATTTCATTTTCGGTTTCCGGATATCTGCCCTCAAGAAAATGAAAACAGGACAGTTCTCTTGATTTATCGTTGTGAACGGCTATACCCATACCGTCATCAAAATCATCATCGGGTGAATAACCGTAGGCAATAACCTCAAAGGTTGCATAGCTTCTGACCGAACCGTCTTTCACAAAGGGTTCAATGTCAAAATCGTTGCATTTTCTCAGAATATAGTCCTGCTTACCGACAGAACGCTGTTTCAGCTGTTCTGCCGAATCTTCATTACATACTGCAAAAAACATTGATGCACTTGTAAAAATCATCGCAAGAATAATACCGATAATCATTAATGTGTATTGCTTTCTTCTTCCCTTTAAATTACCGAAAGCTAATTTATTTACAGTTAAATTTTTGTGTTTCATTTTATCCTCCTTTTATCGGAGTAAAAATTATAATTCTCTGATATTCTCAACAATGCTGTATTTCATCTGCTTTTTGACTTTGGAATAAAGATTAACAAAACAAACCGCAAGCAGAGCGATGCAGATGAGTGCCGCCTGCCAGATTTCATAATTGTAATCAAGAGTTCTGTCAGATGATTTTGCGGCAAAATACATAAGAATCCAGATGAAAGTATATAAGCCAAAACCAGCACCGCAGCCCCAGCCAAACATTGAAAGTAGCTGTCTGAAATAAGATTGCGTGAGCTCTCTTGCGCTTGCACCGACTGCACGCAGAGTTCCGATTTCTCTTTTGCCGTCACGAATCTGTGCAGTCAATGAATTGTTGATAACGCTTGCACAGATTGAGAAGAAAAGGATAACAACCGAAAGAAGAGCGATAAGTAAGCCTCTGTAGGTGTTTTTGTTTTCCTCATTGCGCTCAAATTGAGAACGCAGATAATGATTTGAACCCGAAACATACTGATTGAGAAACTGCATCATTTCACCGTCAATTTCAGATGTGCATTCTTCTTTCAAAGTGATGTCCAAATCAAGATAAGGATAGTTTTCAACGAAAGATGAAAAGCCTTCAACCGTTGTGTAAAAATCCAGATAATCATTATGATGTATCGAAGAAGGCGACTCTTTGATTATCGCACCGATTCGGAATTCCTTATCTTTTCTTGTTGTATCAGCGGGGACTGAATTCGGCACATAATTCTCTTCGGATATTCCGCTTCTGAGAACACTCAAGGTTACGGTATCGCCGACTTTATATTCATTTTTGGCTCTTGCTTTCAAAGCAGCAAGCCTTTCTTCAGTTTCATCGCCGTCAATGCTGCCGCCGCCCCTGCTGCCTTGTTCGGTATCAATAAAGAAACCGATTTCATCGCAGACATAAAGAATTATTTCTTCACCCGAATTGAGCTTATCAATATTTATTTCACCTTCAATTTTGTCTTTGTCAATTTCGGATATGATTTCATTACAATCCAATGCGTGAATCGAAACGGGGAAAAGCTCCTGAGTGTATCTGAGTTTTTCTTTGACAGCAGAATATTCAGTACTGACTGTATCATCGTATTTTTCTTTATATTCTTCAAAGGGAATTGACCAACGGTCAACTGAATCATCATACCGTGCAGAACCGCCGTAATCAAGAACGGTCATATATTCGGAATATTCATCAACAAGCAGATTGGCATTGCATCTTTTTACGCCTTCAACACTGCCGACATAAGGATGGGAAAGAATTTCCTGTCTGTCATTTTCACTGAATCCGCTTGTGAAATAGTTGAAATTCAGATTAATAAGATTGGAGTTCATCGAGCCGCCAGAACAAACAATTTCATAATCCTCGGACTCATTGATATAATTTTCAGACCATTCAAGCTCACTTGTAATCCAGGGAAAACCGAAGCATGATACAACGATTGTTGCCGCAAGAACAACACTTACTCCGATATGCTTGAAACGG
>JAZNHM010000131.1:0-2713 GCA_045576955.1 Acutalibacteraceae bacterium
CCTTGTTTCTTGCACTTGAAACGCCACCGTTTTCCTTTTCAAAATAAACAATATTTTCATCGGCAGCAGCAAAAGTCTTGCAAATAATTCCGCTGTTATCTTTTGAACCGTCATTGACAAACACAATCTGAAAATCTTCTCTTTTCATCGTCTGTTTGTGAAGGCTGTCAATACAGCCTTCAAGATGCGCTTCACAGTTATAAACTGGAATTACCACCGACATTTTATATTTGTAATTAAACATAAATTCACATCCGCATTTTTATTTTTGACAAATTTTATGCAAATTTATTATATTATACACTTATTTGAAAATAAAATCAATACTTGTAAACTACTAATAATATCTGCAGATATCACGTCTTTTTATTGACAAAGAACGTTTAGAAGTGTATCATATAATATGTATGGACTTTTCCATAATCTCACACACGGAGGTAAAATGATGAACAGATATGAAAGCGCAAAAGAGCTTTACGCAAACTTCGGTATAGACACCGAAGATGCGCTCACAAAGCTTAGCGATATAACTGTTTCCGTCCATTGCTGGCAGGGTGACGACGTTGGCGGCTTCGACAGCGAAGATGCACTTTCCGGCGGTATTCAGACAACCGGCAACTACCCCGGCAAAGCAAGAAGTCCCGAAGAGCTTATGGCGGATATCGACAAGGCATTCAGCCTCATCCCCGGCAAAAAGAAGCTCAATCTTCACGCTTGCTATGCGATTTTTGATGGCAACAGAGCAGACAGAGACGCTCTCAGACCCGAACATTTCGCAAAGTGGGTTGAGTTTGCAAAAGAGAGAAATATTGGCATTGACTTTAACCCCACATTCTTCTCACACCCCATGGTAAAAGACGGTCTTACCCTTTCATCGCCCGATGAAAACGTACGCAAATTCTGGGTTGAGCACGGCAAGAGATGCGTTGAACTTTCGGATTATTTTGCAAAAGAAACCGGATATCCTTGCGTTATGAACATCTGGATTCCCGATGGATATAAGGACATCCCCGCAGACCGTATGTCTCCCCGTCTCCGTTTCAAGAAATCGCTTGATGAGATTCTTGAAACACCCTATGATAAAAACAATGTTTACATAACTCTCGAGTCAAAAGTTTTCGGTATCGGACTTGAAAGCTATACCGTTGGCTCGGCAGAATTCTGCCTTAGTTACTCGATTCAAAACGGAATTGTTCCTCTTATGGATAACGGTCACTATCATCCCACAGAGCTTGTTTCGGATAAAATTCCCTCAATGCTCGCATTCAGCGACAAGATCGCTCTTCACATCACAAGGGGTGTTCGTTGGGACAGCGACCACGTTATCATTCTTGATGACGAAACAAAAGAAATTGCAAAAGAAATCGTACGCAACGACGCGCTTGACAGAGTGTTCATTGCAACGGACTATTTTGATGCATCAATCAACCGCATCAGCGCTTGGGTAACGGGCGTTCGAAATGTTCAAAAAGCTCTCCTTTTTGCCCTCCTTCAGCCCTCAAAGAAGATGCAGGCACTTCAGGATGAGGCAAACTTCACAGAACTTATGATTCTCAGCGAAGAAATGAAAATGATGCCTCTCGGCGATATCTGGGCAGAGTTCCTCAGCAGACAAAACGTTGATAATTGCTACTTAAACAGCATTAAAGAATATGAAGAAAAGGTATTGGTGAACAGAAAATGAAAAACATCTTTGAAGCACCCTTCGTGGTAGGAATGTGCAAAGCAACAGCAAATATGTACCGTATGGGTTGGGACGAAAGGAACGGCGGCAACATCAGCGTTATGCTTGAAAACGACGAAGTTGCCGAATATCTTGATATCGACTCCCCCATCAGAAGCTTTGACATGGGATTTGACGCAAAAGTTCTTGCAGGCAAAATCTTTATCGTTACAGGTACAGGCAAATATTTTAAGAACGTTGAAGACGACCCCGAAACAAACCTCGGTATCATCAGAATTGCCGAAAATGGCACAACAGCTAATGTTCTTTGGGGTTACAAAGACGGCGGCAGACCCACATCAGAGCTTCCCGCTCATCTTATGAGCCACATTTCAAGACTCTCAAAGAATCCCGAAAACAGAGTTATTATGCACAGCCATCCCACAAACACTCTTGCAATGACTTATGTTCACGAGCTTTCCGAAAAGAAGTTCACACATTCTCTCTGGGAGATGTGCACAGAATGCATGGTTGTTTTCCCCGACGGCATCGGTGTTCTTCCCTGGATGGTATGCGGCACCAACGAAATCGGTATCGCAACAGCAGAGAAGATGAAGGAATTCCGTCTTGTTATCTGGGGTCAGCACGGCATCTACGGCTGCGGTAAGGACCTTGACGAAGCATTCGGTCTTATCGAAACAGTTGAAAAAGCAGCTCAGTTTTATATGATGACCGCTCACCTTCCCAGAGTTAACACCATCACAGATCCCGATCTTATTGAAATCGTTAAAGCATTCAAGCTTGAAGATGTATACAGAAGAGATTTTCTTAACCTTTAATAATTATATTTGAATGGAGGAAATAACCATGGCAAACAGATTTGTACTTAACGAAACATCATACCACGGCAAGGGCGCTATCGCTGCTATCGCCGATGAATTCAAGGCAAGAAGCTTCTCAAAGGCTCTTGTTTGCTGCGACCCCGACCTTATCAAATTCGGCGTTGCAGACAAGGTTTTCAATGTTCTCAAGGGCGCTGACATTGCATAC
>JAZNHM010000132.1:0-3016 GCA_045576955.1 Acutalibacteraceae bacterium
CATCGATTATGCCGCTTGAAATAAGAATTCTCTGGAAATACTGGAGCGACTCATAGTCATCAAGGTCGGTCTGCTGGAGAATTTTGAGAAGCCACGGAGCCTCAACAAAATAAACGTCATCTTCAACCCTGATGGTAAAGCCTTTGTCACTCTGCTTTTCGAACATTTCAAGAGGAATGATTTCTGCTTCATACTGTCTGATTGGAGGCAGGGTCTGAAGCTTGTTCCACACTGCGCTGATAACTTCATCCGTTCCCTCAAGAATGGGAGCACACATTGTGTGGAATTCATAACCTTTTTCGCTGAAATATTTTTCAAGTCTTTCAAGCTGACCGTCTTCACAAAGGTCGATTTTGTTAGCAACAACAATCTGCGGTCTCTTTGCAAGCTCAGGGTCAAACTTTTCAAGCTCTTTATTGATAATTTCGAAATCTTCAATGGGGTCCCTGCCTTCGCTTCCGGCAGCATCAACAATGTGAACAAGCAGTCTGCAACGGTCAACGTGGCGCAGGAATTCGTGGCCGAGGCCGATACCGTCACCGGCCCCCTCAATAAGACCGGGGATATCCGCCATAACAAACGAACTGCCCTCGCCGAGTGAAACAACACCGAGAACGGGTGTGATTGTTGTGAAATGGTAGTTTGCAATAATAGGCTTTGCCTGACTGACAACCGAAACAAGCGTTGATTTACCTACATTCGGGAATCCGAGCAGACCAACATCCGCGAGAAGTTTCAGCTCAAGGCTGACCTCCCATTCTTCGCCGGGAGTACCGCTTTTAGCAAATCTCGGCACCTGTCTTGTTGGTGTTGCAAAATGAGGGTTACCCCATCCGCCTCTGCCGCCTTTTGCGGCAATGAAAGGCTCGTCACCCGACATATCCGCCATAACGGCACCGCTTTCAACCTCGCGGATTATAGTTCCTCTGGGAACTTTAATCACAAGGTCTTCGCCGCCTCTGCCGTTTTTACGTCCGCCAGAACCGTTTTCACCGTTCGGAGCAGTATATTTTCTTTTGTAACGGAAGTCGGCAAGGGTTGCAAGATTGTCGTCAACCTGAAACACGATGTTGCCGCCTCTGCCGCCGTCACCGCCGTCGGGACCGCCTGCGTTGACGTATTTCTCCCTGCGGAAGCTCACAGCACCGTTGCCGCCGTTGCCCGCTTTTATTTTAATTTTCGCAATATCAACAAACATTTTTGATTTCCTTTTCCTTTGCTGAATTTTAGACATATAATTACATTATGCATTATACCCCATAATTTCTTGATTTACAATAGCTTTTTGGGTCACTTTAAAAAAAGTTTATTGTTTACAAAATTTTTACTATTCTTTTTTATAAATATGTGTTATAATACTTTATAATTGTAAAATGGATGAGTATGCTTTGCAAAGGAAGGTGAAAGAATGGCTGTTTTAATCAGCGGAGTTGAAAAGGAAAGCATTGCCGAAAAGAAAAAAATCGGCAAAGGCGACAGATTGATAAGCATCAACGGCAACGAAATAAATGATGTTCTCGATTACCGATTTTATATAAACGAAACAAAGCTCATTCTTTTGCTTGAAACAGCGGAAGGAAAATCAAGGTTTGCAATGATAAAAAAAGACGAGTTTGAAGATATAGGTTTGGAATTCGAAACGTATCTTATGGACAAGCAGAGAAGTTGCAAAAATAAATGTATCTTTTGTTTTATTGACCAACTTCCGAAAGGACTTCGCAAAAGTCTTTATTTCAAGGATGACGATTCAAGGCTTTCGTTCCTTTTCGGAAACTATATAACGCTGACCAATCTTACGGATAGCGAAGTTGAACGCATAATCAAAATGCATATCAGTCCCGTTAATGTGTCGGTTCAGACGATGAATCCTGAGCTTCGGGTGAAGATGATGGCAAATCCCAAAGCGGGCGAATCGCTTAAATTTCTTCGCCGTTTTGCAGAGGCGGGAATTGCTATTAACACTCAGCTTGTGCTTTGCCCAGGAATCAATGACGGAGAAGAACTTGAATTCAGTCTTAACGAGCTTTAAAAGCTTTATCCTGCTGTGCAGAGCATTGCGGCGGTACCCGTCGGACTTTCCGACCACCGTGACGGTCTTTATCACATTGAGTCTTATAACAAAAAGACCGCAGGGGATACAATCGATCTGATTGACCGCTTTAACGAAAAATTCAAGGCGGAGCACGGTGAAATTATCGCATATGCGGCAGATGAATTTTATCTTAAGGCAAAAAGAGAAATGCCTGATGAAGATTATTACAACGGATTCCCACAGCTTGAAAACGGAGTGGGAATGTGGGCGCTTCTCAAATCAGAATTTGAGGATGCACTTGCAAACTGTAAAATAAGCGAGCTTGACCGATGCGTAACTGCAGTTACGGGTAAGGCGGCATATCCGCTTATTTCGGCTCTTGCAAAGAAAGCGGAAGAAAAAATAAAAGGTTTGAAAGTCAATGTCTTTGCGGCAGAAAACAGACTTCTCGGCAGTATGATAACTGTTTCGGGTCTGCTGTGCGGAGCTGATATTGCGGCGGCAGTCAGCGGGCTTGACCTTGGCGAGGAGCTTATAATTCCGCCCAACTGTCTGAGAAGTGAGGGTGATATGTTCCTTGACGATATGACGGTTGACGAGCTTTCGGATAAATTAGGAATAGAAATTATACAAAACGGACCCGGCGGAGAGGATTTGCTCAACGCCTTTACAGGAGGGATTTAATATGGCAGGTAATGTTGTTGCGATTGTCGGCAGACCCAATGTCGGCAAATCGACACTTTTCAATAAGCTTGTGGGTGCAAGGCTTTCGATAGTTGACGACACCCCCGGTGTTACAAGAGACCGAATCTACGGTGACTGTGAGTGGCTCGGCAGGCGATTCATGCTTATCGACACGGGCGGTATTGAGCCGCATTCAGATGATATCATTCTCAAGCAGATGAGAAGGCAGGCTCAGCTTGCAATCGACAGCGCAGACGTAATAATTCTTGTTACGGATATCCCAACGGGCGTTGTTTCAAC
>JAZNHM010000133.1:0-1873 GCA_045576955.1 Acutalibacteraceae bacterium
CTTTGTCACGGCGATTTCTGGATGCCGAATCTGATAATTGATTTCTGGAAATCCGAGCTTGCAGGTGCGGTTGACCCGTTTGATATGCTGTGGGCAGAACCCGAATATGAGATATTCTGCCTGACGCTCGGTTTCGGCGAAAAGCTGAAGCTTTATGATGAGTATAAAAAGAGAAATCCGACCTCAAAATACTGCGATTTGAAGGTCGAACTTTATGCTCTGTGCAACGAGCTGAATTGGTATATTCTTTTGGGCGAAATGGGACACGATTATCTGATGTTCCGAGCAAAAAGATTGATAAAGATAATGAAAGAAATGGGATTGAACCAATGATTGAATTCATATCAAAAGAACCCATAAACAAAGGTTGGTCGTGCGATAAGAAATACTGTATCACAACTGCTAACGGGACGAAATATCTTCTGCGTATCACACCTATTGAAAAGAGTGCAAACCGTGAGAATATGTTCCGTATGCAGCAAGAAGCTGCAAAGCTCGGTATTCCTATGTGTAAGTCACTTGAAATCGGCGAATGTGATGAGGGTATTTACATATTGCAGACTTGGGTTGACGGCAAGGATGCAAATGAAGTTATACCGTATCTTGCGGATTCAGAACAGTATGCTCTTGGTCTTGAAGCAGGCAAAATTCTGAAGAAAATTCACTCTATTCCCGCACCTGAAAATCAACAGGATTGGGAAACCCGTATAAATGATAAGGCGGATTTGAGAATCAGAAAATATAACGAGTGTCTTTTGAAATATGATAACGGTCAGACTTTCATTGACTTCATCAACGCAAATCGTTATCTGCTCAAAGACAGACCTCAGGTGTTTCAACACGGCGATTATCATATCGGCAATATGATGATTGAAAACGGCAAAGTTGTTATTATCGACTTTGACCGTTACGATTTCGGCGATCCTTGGGAAGAATTCAAGAGTATCACTTGGTGTGCACAGGCTTCTCCGCTTTTCGCTTCGGGTATGGTCAACGGATATTTTGATAATGATGTGCCTATGGAGTTCTGGAAACTTCTTGCAATGTATATCTGCCTTGGTACAATTACTTCTCTGCCATGGGCAATTCCGTATGGTGAAGGCGAAGTTCAGACTATGAAAAACCTTGCAAATGAAGTGCTTGAATGGTATGACAATATGCAGAATCCCGTGCCGAGTTGGTACACAAAAGGAGTGTAGTTAATTAAAAATGCTTGAAAAAATGAATGAGTTTTTCAATAAACGGTTAGACGGTTATGATGAACATATGATGACCAACATCGAATCATCTGATGAGTTTTATCCATATACCGCCGACTTGTTACCCAAAACCAACGGTGCAAGAATCCTTGATTTGGGTTGCGGTACGGGTTTGGAGTTGGAACATTATTTCAAACTTAACCCTTCGGCACAAATAACCGGTATCGACTTAACTGAATCAATGTTGAACGCATTGAGAAATAAGTTCCCCGAAAAGGATTTGACTTTGATTTGCGGCTCATATTTTGATGTTCCGTTTGAAGAAAACAGTTTTGATGCTGCAGTTTCGGTTGAATCCCTACACCATTTCACAAAAGAAGAAAAAATCCCGCTTTATACAAAACTCCGCGGAGCATTAAAAGACGGTGGATATTTTATTCTTACCGATTATTTTGCCTTGTCAGATGAAGATGAGAGAACATTCCGAAACGAGTTGCTCCTTCTTAAAAAGGAACAAGGCATTGATGACAATGAGTTTTATCACTATGACACCCCATTGACAGTTGAACACGAAACTGAAGCGCTGCTCGAAGCAGGCTTTTCTTGCGTTGAGGTTCTTAATAACTGGGGCGCAACATTCACATTAAAAGCAAATAAATAGGTGTAAATATGAC
>JAZNHM010000134.1:0-6929 GCA_045576955.1 Acutalibacteraceae bacterium
GATTCTGAAGAAAACAGGGTCCTCAAGGTAAACGGGGAAGAGACTCATATACTTAGTAAGCTATTCTGTGAGCTTTGTGAAGTCATTCAGAAGGAACTTGATGTGAAGGAAACCTTTTGAGGGGATGGGGGTAACTGTTCCGTCAATAAGTCCGTTGAATTTTTCGCAGGAGCTGAAGGGGAGCTTAACGTCGCATTTTGTGCAACCCTGCTCCATTCTGCACTTGCCGTTTTTGAAGGTGATTGTGGCGCTGGGGCCGCCCTTTACTTCAAAACCGATTGAGAGGGGTTTTTTGTTGGTGAGAATACTCTTTGCCTCGGGAGCAAGCTCGCAGAGATTTTCGAGAGTACCCAGCACGCCGTACAGGTTGATGTACGCCAGTGTTCTTTGGTCAATCATTTTGATTTCCTCCTTAAATAGATTGCGAAAAGGGAAATATATAAATATACACTTTATTTTATCAAATCATTTGTGAATTGTCAATAAATTATATTATTAAATTAAATAATAAAGCGATGAATTGCATAACAGAAAACGGACGTGAAAACACGTCCGTTGAGTCAGCCTATTCATCTTTTAAGCCAAGAATATAATCGGTTGATGTGTTGTAAAGCTTTGCAAGCGCAATCAGAATATCGGAAGGGATATCACGCAAACCCCGTTCATAACGGTTATATTGCGGCTGCTTCATATTGAGATATTCCGCAACCTGTGCCTGCGTAAGGTCATTGTCTTCACGCAAATCACGTATTCTTTTATAGTAAGCCAATAACCTCACCGCCTTTTATTACTGTTTGGTTATTGACATTTTAGCATTTCGGATATAAAATTATTCATATTATAACCACACGGTTATAAGACGAATTTAAAAAGGCAACATATATAGAAAAAATCCCTCTTCAAATAAGAAAAGGGATTGGTCATTATTTAAACAGATTGCTTTTTTTCAGCGCATAGAAAAGCGGAATTCCGCCTGCGAGGCAGACTGCGAGTTCGCCTGCACCGACTTCGAGTGCTGCAACGGCAAAAGCAGAAAAGCTTGCCTCGTCCGTCGGCATAAGAAGAGTTATTTCTGCGCCGACTATCAATGCGTTGAATATTACGGGCATAATGATTGAAATTAAGGGCAGACCCTTAAAGGTTATATTTCTCAGCTTGCGTGCCGAAAGTGCCGAAAGAAGTGTTGCAAGCGAGCCGAAAACGATGTCCCACATACCGAACGGACTTGAAAGATTGCCGAGTAAGCATCCGATTGTGAGTCCGGGCACCGCCGCGGGAGAAAATACGGCAAGAACCGTCAATGCCTCCGAAAATCGGAACTGAATCGGTCCGTAAGCAATTCCGAGAACTGCGCTTGCGTAGGTTGCCGCGGCATAAACCGCAGCAATCATCGCACCTTGTACAAGGTGCATAATTTTTTTGTTATTCATTTTAATGCTCCTTTTGCTGCCGTGCAGCGCCTTTAGTTTTGTTTGATGCCGAGCAGGCATCTGTCAGGAAGGTTTCGAACTGACATTTTTTGCTCTATCTATATCAAAGATATGCAGCAAGTGCCTTGAGGTTTTCAACCGCAACGCTTGCTTTGATATCTGATTTTTCATATTCTTCGGGAGTTGTAACACCGCTGTAAACAAGAGCGCAGGGAATGCCGTGATTCATACCGATTGCGATATCCGTTGCAAGTCTGTCGCCGACAAATGCAAGCTCTTCTCTTTCACATCCGAGCATTTCGGTGATGTAGTCAACGGTTGCGGTCATCGGCTTGCCGAGAACAACGGGTCTTTTGCCGGTTGAAGCCGCGAAAAGCTCAATCATTGAGCCTGTATCGGGCATATATCCGTCTGCGGTGGGGCAGTTGAGGTCGGGATGGGTTGCAAGGTAAATTGCTCCCTTGTCGATGTATTTAACCGCATCCCACATCTTCTGATAGGTGAGGGTTGTATCGAAGCCGAGAACAACGATATCGGGGTCTGAGTCAACGAGGTTGATACCCGCAGCCTTGAAATCGCCCGTCAGCCTTTCGTTGCCGAGAAGAAAAACTTTTTTGCCGGCATAGTTGCGGTTGAGGTAATCCGCTGCAACGTGAGATGAAATAATGACTCTGTTTTCGTCTACGGGGAAGCCCATTTTTTCAAGCTTCGCTCTGCAAACTTCAACGTTGTTTGACGAATTGTTGGTAAAGAAATAGAAATCTCTGCCGCTTTCTCTTACCTTTTCAATAAAATCTTTGGAACCGTCAATAATATTACCGTCAAGGTAAAAGGTTCCGTCCATATCAATAATGAAATATTTAGTTTTTGCAAAGATTGAATTGTTCATAACGAAAACTCCTTTATTTTCACAAAAAGGTGACTATTTGCCACCTTTAATGAAATTCACCGAAAAATAGGTATAATTAAATAAATAGCGTACATAAGGGGTGAAGAGATGAGCGAATATTTTGAATCAAAGCGCGGCAGCTTAGGCGAAAATCTGCGCAGATTCAGAAAAGAAAACGGGTACACTCAAAAATATCTTGCCGAGTATCTTCGGCTTGAGCGCTCCACGTATTCCAAATATGAAAGCTCCAGAACACCCGATCTTGACAGCGTTATTCAGCTTGCCGCTCTTTACGGTGTTTCGGTTGACGAGCTTCTCGGCGATTACCCCGATGAAGTTGTAAACAAGAATGAGGTTAACTCTTACGCCAAAGCATCATCTCCTCAAAGCGGTGATAACGGGTCAAAGCTTACCCGTGACGAGCTTAAATTGCTTGCTCTTTTCAGAAAGAGCATCCGCAAAAAGGATATTCTGGATTGTGCTCGCCGCATTTCAACCGAAGACAGCAAAATGGATGACTGAATTTAACCCTCTGCCTTTACGGACAGAGGGCTTTTTTTATTCTGTGGCAACAGACTTGCTGTCGATATCTTCGGAAGCATCAATTCTGCCGGTTACGTTTCTGATATTATTGCGTGCGGTCTGGATTTCTGCAAGGCTGGTGGAGATTGCTTCATCTGCAGTTCTCATTATGTCCTCAATAAAGTCGCCTGCAGCAATTCTGATTTCTGCCGACCACTTGTTAGCCTTGTCGATAGCTTCATCCGAACGGATTCTTGCGTCTTCAATTGTTCTTTCAGCCTGCTCTGTTGCGGCGGAAACGATGTTTTCAGCCTGAGCCTTTGCACCTGCGATTGTTGATGCGGCTTCTTCCTGAGCAGCGGCGGTAATTGCCTCTGCTGTTGCCTTTGACTGAATAACGATTTCGCTGCTGTCAACCATAGCCGCAGCTTCAAGCTGAGCGTTTGCTCTGATGATTTTTGCATCTTCGTTTGCTGTGTTGACAATCTGCTTTGCCTGAGCTTCTGCTTCTGCAACCTTATTCTTGGAGTAGTCCTCAGTTTTGAGAACCAAAGCTCTTACCTTATCTTCGGCGGTTGAGATGAGTGCTCTTGATTTTTCCTGAGCGCCCGTAACAGCATTGACTGCCTCGTCCTTAGCCTTGATGAGGATGTTGTTTCTGTCTGCAACGATAGCTCTTGCCTGAGTCAGTTCGTTGGGGAGATTGAGTCTGATATCTTCAATGGCGGTTCTGATAGCAGCTGCATCAACGCCGATTTTGCTTGAAAGAGGAACCTTTGTGCCCGCTTCAAGTATATCTTCAATCTGGTCAAGTAAATTCTCAATATTCATTTCGAAAAACCGTTCCTTTCTTTAATTCGTCTTATTATATCTTCACATACTTCGGCAGGGATAAATTCGCTGATATCTCCGCCGAACTCACAAACCTGTTTCACAACGCTTGAGGAGAGGTACATATTTTCTGCATTTGCGGTAAGGAACACCGTTTCAAGCTCGGGATTGAGCTTTTTGTTGGTAAGTGCCTGCTGGAATTCGTATTCGAAGTCTGAAACTGCACGCAGTCCTTTAACAACGGCGCACGCACCTTTTTCTTCAGCGTATTCCGCAAGCAGTCCGCAGTGCATTTCAACCTCAACATTTCCGATATCGGTGAGACTTCTTTTGAGAAGCTCAACTCTTTCCTCAACCGTGAAATATCCGTTGGTCTTGTTGCGGTTTATCATTACGCAAACTATAACCTTGTCGAAAAGCTTTGCCGCACGGTGGATAATATCGATATGGCCGATGGTTACGGGGTCAAAGCTTCCGGGGCAGATAGCCGTTTTCATTCAATCAGTCCTTCCGATAAACGGTTACGGCCGTTTTGCTGTATTTGTATTCTCTGTATTTTTTCAGAGTTCCGATTTCGTCATCAAGCTCTTCTTTGAAAGGATGCTCGCAGATAACAACGCCGCCCTCTGCAATGTGCTCATCGATTTTGGACATTGCTTTCTGGAGAAGACCTGTTTCGTAAGGCGGGTCAACAAATGCAATGTCAAAAATTTTATCCGTCATCGTCAGGAATGCGATTGAATCCGTCTGAGCAACGGTTGCAAGGGAATCAAGCTTTGTTTTTGCGAGATTTTCTTTGATGATCTTGATTGCGTTTTTATCCGCATCAACGAAAACTGCATTTTTTGCACCTCTGCTGAGAGCTTCAATTCCGAGCTGACCCGAGCCTGCAAATAAATCGAGAATCCTGCGCCCTTCAATTTCAAACTGAATTGCGCTGAATACAGCCTCTTTGACCTTGTCTGTTGTGGGTCTTACATTATCGCCTTCAAGAGTCCTGAGTGTCATTCCTCTTGCAGTGCCTGTTATTACTCTCATTTAGAAACCTCCGCAGATAATGTATCAATCTATTATCGCACCAAACACGATTAAATGTCAAGATAAAATACAAATATATGGTAAAATTTTTGTCAGAATCAAATTTGACTGTCTGTATTTTTACCGTGAAATGCTTCAAAAACCGCCTTTGCGGCATTTTTATTCATACCTTTCACGGCGGCAAGTTCTTCCACTGATGCTTCGGAAACGGCTTTCACCGTTTTGAAATGTTTAAGGAGTGCTTTGCACCTGCTTTCACCGATGCCCTCAATTGATGTAAGGGTTGATGAAAGGGTCGATTTTTTACGGCGGTTGCGGTGATATTCGATTGCGTAACGGTGCACTTCTTCCTGAATGGTGGAAACGAGAGTGAATGCCGCACGCTTCGATGTCAGCGAAAGCTCGTCACCCGAGAGCGCAATAGCTCTTGTTTTATGGTGGGAATCCTTGACCATTCCGAAAAGCGGGATGTCAAGATTGTATTTTTCAAGTATGGGTTTTACTGCATTTACCTGACCGCTTCCGCCGTCAAGCAGAATAAGGTCTGGAAGTCTGCCGAAACCTTCTCCGCTGTCTTTTTCTTCGAAGTAACGTAAGATTCTGCGTTCGATGACTTCTGCCATTGAAGCGTAGTCATCCTGACCCGAAAAGCCTTTGATTGCAAATCGGCGGTAGGATTTTTTATAAGGTACACCGCCCTTGAAAACAACCATACCCGCAACATTTTCGCTGCCCGCGGTGTGTGATATATCATAGGATTCAATGAATTCGGGAGGCGATTTGAGTCCGAGAAGAGTACCGAGTTCGTCGAGTGCGGCGGTAGCCTTGCCCGTTTTGCCGAGATAAATTCCGAGCTTCTGTGCAGCATTCGAACGGCACATTTCCATCAGCGAATGCTGTTCACCTCTCTGCGGAGTGACGATGCTGACCTTCCTTTTTGCAAGTGATGAGAGCCATTCGCAGAGCACCTCACTGTCTGCAACCTCACCGTCAACGGCAATTCTTCTGGGCACGAAATCTCTTATTGAATAATAGCTTCTCATCAATTCGTGACGTGCTTCGGGCATATCCTCGGGCAGGTCGATGATGAAGTGCTCGGTGTCGTAAAGACGTGCATCTTTGAATCTGATAACCGAAAGACAAGCTTTTGCATCAGCACATACAACGGCGAAAACGTCCTGCTCTTCAACCGATGCCGCAACGACTTTCTGTTTTTCGGTGACCTTTTTAATTGCGTTGATTTTATCCCTGATTTTTGCCGCCTTTTCAAATTCGAGATTTTCCGATGCTTCAAGCATCTTTGCGGTCAGATCATCGATTGCTTTGCCCGAGCCGTTTATGATGAAATCTATTGCTCTGTCAACCGCTTCGGAATGCTCTGCTTCAGTCATTTTGCCCGCACACGGAGCCGCACACTGACCGATGAAGTGGTTGAGGCAGGGTCGGCTTTTTTTGAAATCTCTCGGAAAAACCTTTGTGCATTGTGGCAGAAGAAAAATCTTTTTTGCTGTGTCGATAGCATTTGTGATGCCGTATGAATTTGTGTACGGTCCGATATATTCTGCTCCGTCATCAAGCTTTTGCTTGACTGCGGAGAAATTTTTCCAGCCGTTTTTCGTGATTTTAATATAATGGTATCCCTTGTCATCCTTGAGAAGAATGTTGTATTTCGGACTGTGCTGTTTGATGAGTGAACATTCAAGAATGAGAGCTTCAAATTCGCTGTCACAGAGAATATAGTCGAAATCCTCAACGTTTTCAACCATTCTGCGCACCTTTATCCACATTCCGTTCTGCGAACCGAAATAAGAACTGACACGGTTTTTGAGGGCCTTTGCCTTGCCTACATAAATAATCTCACCCTTTTTGTTTTTCATCAGATAAACACCGGGTGTCAGCGGCAGACTCATTGATTTTTTGCGAAGATAGGGAAGCCTTTCATTCATAAATTTCACCTCATTCCGTACATATTATATACTTCTGCAAAGATTTTAGCAATACCCGAAAATTTTCTCTTGACATTTATTGTTTCTTCTGTTAAAATTATAACCCGCTGCGAAAAGCAGCAGGATTAATCAAATTTTATCCTTGTCACGGATGCACCGTGACCAAAGACCAGAAGGAGGTGCTTTAAGAATGTCAGCAAACATCAGCTATGAGACAATGATGGTTTTTTCAGTTGCCAACGGCGAAGAAGCTGTTCAGCCTCTCATGGAGAA
>JAZNHM010000135.1:0-7893 GCA_045576955.1 Acutalibacteraceae bacterium
GTTCAGGCAAACACATATTGCTCAAACCCCGAGCATAATCACATCTCACCCGACAGAGTTGTTGACGCATCAACAGGTCTTCTTCCCGATACAACATTCTATTTTGATGCACAGAATCACGAAAGCACCGCAAGAAACGATATCATAATCGCTCTTGCAACCCGTATTCTTGCAACAGACGATATTAAGGATGTTTACTCAACACCCGACTTCCCGCAGTTCAACGGTGCAAGAGACCCGAGAGGTCTTAAGAACAGCCATATCCCTGCAGCAAAGGCTGTTGATACTTCGGCGCTTTCACCCGAGGTTGCTGCAGAGCTTGAAACCGCACTTGCAGAAGCAGAAGCTTTCGTAAACGGAACAGTTTGCTATGCAGGTCAGCAGAAAGAAATTGAAGCAAAGCTTATCGATGCTCTCGTAAAAGCAGGTGCTTACACCGCAGACGAAGAGGAAGAACCCTCTGATTTCTTCGGAAAGCTCAGCCTCTGGCTTTATGATAATTACGGCACAGCAGGTTTCTCTCAGATGCCTGTTATCACTGTAAATCTTATCGCAAAAGCTTTCTTCTCCCTCTTCAATGATTTGCTTACTCCGGTTCTTTAATTAAACAACAAACAACAACGACCCCCGCCGTAATGGCGAGGGTCGTTTTGCATTGATAATAATGTTTTATACAGTTGCAGTTGCTTCCTCTTTCAAAAGAAGAACGCCCGTTGCAACTGAAAGTGTTATCACAATAATTCCGAATACTGTCATTTTTGTTCCTCCCTTTATTATACTTGATGACTTAGTCAATCAATGGGTTTTGCTCTGCATATTGCCGCCACAGATAAGGCGGTTGTTGTTGCAAAAAATGCGCCCGTGATAATAAGTGCTGTCATATTAATTGCTCCCTGCTAAAAAAGATTTACTGCACACGCTGCGGCAACCGAAAATCCTGCCGCCGCAAGAACCGAGTATAAGATGATTATTGCATCCATTTTTGTCCGCCCCGTTTTATACAAATAATTTTGTCCCTTTGTTATATTAGTGTCCGAAAAAGCAGAAATTGTTGCAACAAAAAGTAAAAAATTTTTGTTTTTTTGTTTTTTGTTGTTATTCGTGCACGGGTGTGTTACAATGGATTCGGAAATTTTGAAAAACAGGTGAAAACAATGAAGCACGATTTTACAAGTATTCCCGACCGCAGTCGTTTCGGCTCATCAAAATGGGAAATCGCAAAAAACGCGTCAACAGAATTCGTTCCTCTTTCGGTTGCAGATATGGAATTCCCGACTGCAAGACCGATAATTGAATCTATAAAAAATCTTGCCGAAGAAGCAATTCTCGGCTACACCAACCCCACCGCAGATTATTACGACGCGGTTATCTCGTGGATGAAGCGCAAACACGATTTTGACATCAGGAAAGAGTGGCTTCTCCAGACTCCGGGCATCATCAACGCTCTTTCAATGCTTATCGAAACCGTAACAAAACCCGGCGACGGTGTTATTGTTATGCCTCCCGTCTATTATCCGTTTGATATGACTATTATCGCAACGGGCAGACGCAGCGTTTTCTGTCCGCTGATTGAAAATAACGGCAGATATGAAATCAACTATACTCTTCTCGAAGAATTGGCAAAGGATGAAAACAACGCTGCCGTCATTTTCTGCAATCCTCATAACCCCGTGGGCAGAGTATGGTCAGAGGATGAACTGAAAAAGACAGCGGAAATATGCTATAATAATAATGTATTTATAATAGACGACGAAATCCATAACGATTTGATTATGCCCGGCTATGAGCATACTGTTATGGCGAATGTGAGTGAAGAAGCAAAAAACAACATCGCAGTCTGCACCGCACCAAGCAAAACATTCAATCTTGCGGGTGTTCAATGCTCGAATATCATTATTCCGAATGACGAAATCAGAGCAAAAGCAATAATTCGCAACAAGATGAATATGCAGATGCATCTCAATGTATTCGCATACACAATCTGCACTGCGGCTTACAATGAGTGCGAAGATTGGCTTGAAGAACTTCTGGGTGTTATTGCAGAAAATGCAAAGTACGTTGAGGATTTTATGGCGGAAAACTTCCCCGAAATCAAGGTTTATCCGCTTGAAGGTACTTATCTTCAGTGGCTCGACGTGCGCGCTCTCGGTATGACACACGTTGAGGTCCGCGAAATGCTCGAGGATGCAAACATTTATCTTGACAACGGCGAGATGTTCGGCATACTCGGAAGAGGATATCAGCGAATCAACCTTGCCTGCGCAAAATCAACGCTTGAGAAAGCTCTTGCACGATTCAAGGCTGCTGTTGAAAAGGCAAGAGTAAAGGGTAAAGAATATCACAAAACGCTTGAAATCGGCGACACTTTTGAAGAAATCAATACGGACAAAACAACCCTCGTTGTTTTCGGCAGAAAAAGCGAATGCAAACTGACCGCAAATATGCTTGATGAACTCAAAGAAAAGTATGCGGAATTTGAATCGGCAAATCTTGATGTTAAATTCATCGTTCCGTCAGCAAAAGTCATTGGGGATTATCCGTTTGAAATCATCGCAGACCCCAAAGCCGTATTATATAAAAAGTATAACGTTTTTGAGGCAGACAGTGCAGTCTATGCCGTTGCAGGCGACAAGATGTTTGAGAAAAAGGTCGGCGTAGATTCCGTTAAGATTATGGAATCAAAGGTTTTTGCTCCCGCAGACGAAACCGAATTCCGTCCCCTCCAGCTTTTTGCCTTTGTCGGTGTTGATAAGAATAAAAAGGTTACTTATTCTTATTACTCAAAAACAATCGGTGATTTTCCCGATATGAACGAAATCATTGAGATTCTGAAGGATTGAATTATGGAAAAGAAATTTTTTGACAAAATTATTCACGGCGGCGACTATAACCCTGACCAGTGGATTAACACTCCTGAAATATGGGACGAGGATATGCGACTTATGAACCTCGCTCACGTCAACAGCGCCACAATCAGCATCTTTTCGTGGTCACTTCTCGAGCCTGAAGAAGGTGTATATAACTTCGGCTGGCTTGATGCAATTATGGACAAGCTCCACGCAAACGGAAAAGAGGTTATCCTTGCAACACCGTCAGGCGCAAGACCGCCCTGGCTTGCACAGAAATATCCCGAAGTGCTCCGCGTTGAAGAAAACGGAATCCGCAACGAATTCGGCGTGCGCCACAATCATTGCCTGACCTCCCCCGTTTACAGAGAAAAAGTGCGCAATATCAACCGTATGCTTGCCGAAAGATATAAGAATCATCCCGCACTCAAAATGTGGCACATCTCCAATGAATACTGCGGTGAATGCCATTGCGAGCTCTGTCAGCAGGCGTTCAGAGATTGGGTTAAAGAATATTATCATAATGACATTGAAGAACTTAATGAAAGCTGGTGGAACGGTTTCTGGAGTCACCGTATGAACGACTGGTCGCAGATCAATTCACCAAAAAGCAGGGGCGAAAATCACGTTTCCGCAATGAAGCTCTGCTGGAACCGATTTGTTTCCGACAGCCACATTTCATTCTATGAAAACGAGATTGCTCCTTTGCGTGAAATTACTCCCGATATCCCCATCACAACCAACTTTATGCGTATGTATGACGGCATCGACTATCAGAAATTTGCAAAAAAGATGGACCTTGTTTCGTGGGATAACTACCCCGCCTGGGATAAGGGCAGAAACGAAAATGAGGCTCTTGAAGTTGCATTTGTTCACGATGCGTTCCGTTCGATGAAAGACGGTCAACCATTCTTTATGATGGAAAGCACACCCTCTCTCGTCAACTGGCACGATGTCAACAAGCTCCCGAAACCCGGTATGCAGGAGCTTTCATCAATTCAGGCGGTTGCTCACGGTGCGGACAGCGTTCAATATTTCCAGTGGAGAAAGAGCAAAGGCGGCCACGAAAAATATCACGGCGCAGTCGTTGACCACGTCGGCCACGAAAACACAAGAGTTTTCAGGGATGTTGCCCGTCTCGGTGAAGTTCTTGAAAAGCTTTCGGGAGTAGTCGGCAAGGAGTGCAACAGCAAGGTTGCCGTTATCTATGACTGGGAAAATTCCTGGGCAGTCAAACATTTCTGCGGATTCAACAACATAAACCGCAACTATCTTGCAGAGTGCATCAAATGGTATGCACCGTTCAGAAAAAGAGGAATCTCCGTTGACGTTATCCCCATGGATGCCGATTTTTCAAAGTATAACACAGTCATTGCACCTTTCCTTTATATGCTCAAGGACGGCACGGGCGAAAGAATAAAGAACTATGTTGAAAACGGAGGCAACTTCGTTGCCGGCTATCTCACAGGATTCGTTGACAAAAACGATATGTGCTACCTCGGCGGCTTCCCCGGCGACGGTCTTATGGATGTTTTCGGCATCTGGTGCGAAGAAACCGACTCTCTGCCCGAGGGCATGAAAAACGCCGCTTCATTCGGCGGCAAGGACTATGATGTTGTTCACATCTGCGATATCATTCACTCAAAGGGTGCGAAAATTCTCGGCGAATACAAGAGTGATTTCTATTCAGGTATGCCAGCTGTAACCGAAAACAGCTTCGGCAAAGGCACGGCTTATTATGCAGCTTTCAGAAACGACGATGACTTTGCGGATGATTTCTGCAAAATGCTGATTGAAAAGAACTCAATCACCGCCGATTGCGATATCACTGCAGACGAAGGAATCGAAATCCGAAAAAGAGGAAATCATATTTTTATTATGAATTTCACCGACAGCAAAAAGATGATTGTTCTTGATAAGGAATACACAAACGTCGTCACCAACGAAAAGATAAGCGGTGAGCTTGCTCTTGATTCGTGCAAGTATATTATAGTTGTATAAAGAAAAGCTCCGTACTCGAGGAAGTACGGAGCTTTTTTACATTGTTACGGTATCCGTTGCGGGGTTAGATGTGTTGATATCGGTTTCGGGTGCATTTGTAAACATTTCCGAAATATCGGTCATCATATCCTGCATTCCCGTCATTGCTTCGGAAAGGTTCTGACGGTTGTCGGTTATCTTGCCGCCGTCTGCACCTTTACAGCCTGCAAAAATGCACGCAATAAGAATAGCTGCCGCAATAATTGAAACTGTTGTTTTTTTCATAAAATATGCCGCTCCTTTTTCCTTTTGCAAATATTTTTGCACGGACGGAGCGGCATTATTCATTCGTTTTTATTTTATTGTGTATTTTTCCTTTATAAGCTCAAGATCCTGCGCATAAGTGCCGTGATAAGCATCGCCCGACCAATAAGAAATATATCTTTTTTCTTCGGAAATTTCCGTTACTTCGGATTTTCCTTCCATCTTTTCTTTTGCGGCATTGAATGCGTTATCGTTGGTGTAGAACATATGAGTCACTTCGTCTTTTCTTACTCCGTTTTCATAGTAAACAACAACATATTTAACATAATCGCTCACGCACTCATAGGCAACAATGCGGCTGTCCTGCTGAGTTATGCCAAGGCTGTTGATAATATCGGTCTGAGCCTTTTCAACGGGCGAAGGCTCAACATCGCCCGGCTGCGGTGCGGATTGTCGGCACGAAGCGAACGATAAAAGCATAACAAGCGCTGAAATCAATGCAATTATTTTTTTCATTGGATTGCTCCCGAAATTATTTTTTGTAGCTTGCAATACCGCCCTTTGAATCATAAAGCTCTGCGCACTCTTTGCAGATTTTGAGTGAAAGCTCAATGCATTCGGGGCTGATGTTATCCCATCTGTCCTCACGGGTGTGATAATACTTCTTGGGATTGTGGTTAACGCCGCAGAAACCTGCTGCTTCAAGACCTTCCTGAGTGAAAGCATCAGAGTCAATTGCGCCGGGGTAAAGCTCTGCTCTGGGCATATCGATACCGCACTTAAGACCTGCTTCACGGATAAGGTCGCCAACCGCCTTGCTGGAATGTACCGAGCCTGTGCAGCCGATGTTGTAAATCTGAAGCTGGTCAATTTCACGCATAGTATCCATAGCAATGAAAACGGTTTCTGTTTCAAGGAATTCTTTCTTATGCTTTCTTGCAAAAGCTCTTGCGCCTCTGAGACCCGCTTCCTCGGAGCCCGAAAGAAGGCAGCCTACTTCTGTGTTTTCAAATCTCTCGTCTGCATCAAACATATCCTTGATAACTGCCATTGCAATGTAGTTTGCGGAAAGATTGTCGTTTGCACCGTCAACAATAACCTTCCAGTTGATGAAGAAGAGAATGAGAATAAAGAACGGAATGAGGCAGAGCATAATAATGCCAATAACCTTCCAGGCTCCTTCGATTTCGGGAGCAACGAAGCCGTTCATAAGGATTTTAACAGTCCAGATAATGCTGATGATTGCAACCGCAAACATACCGATGATAGCGCCTGCCATAACAGGTGCGAGTGCCTTGATTCCGCCGTGGTATGTATAAGTCCATTCCTGTGCAGCATCGGTGTGACCACCAAAGATGATTCGGCGCTTAACTTCGCCCTTGGGCTTTCTGACAGCATAAACATTTCTTGAAATTGCTTTTGGGAAAAGCTTATCAACAAAAGGTCTGTAAAGAAGGAATTCGATTATGAACATAAGAAGGTCGGCAATCATAAGTACACTTGCAACGATTGAAAGCCAGGGTGCATACGGAGTAAGCCAGAAGAAAATTGCAGAAATGATTCCGAAAACACCGGCAACGGGAATGAATCCCATAAATGCCTTGGGGTGAAGCTCGAAATCTTCCATAATAACTTCGTCCGAATACTTCTCAAGCTCTTTTTTTAGATAAGCCTGAGCATCTCTTTCGGACTGTGTGCCGGGCGCTCTGTCCTTGAACTTTTCGCAAATCTCGCGAATGCCGTCGGTCATATACTTAAGCGTCTCTTTGGAAACAGTCTTTGCCATAATAAAACCTCTTTCTTTTTATATTTTTTCTCTGTGTATTTTATCAGTGCTTATCGGGTTTGATTTTTGCTTCTTTGTCTTCGCCGATTTCGATAAGATAGTAGCATCCGGTCCACACAAGCAGGAAAACGAAAAGGAAAATAAGTCCGTTCTGGAAGCCTGCAAGTGAAATTGCTTCAATCTTGACAAGACTGCCGAGAATCGAAGTCAGAAGTCCGCTTGAAACAACATCATTAACGCTGATAACGCCGGTAGTGATTACCGATGCAGCAGATTTGAAGCAAGCTGTCATGACAATAGTTGAAATAAGTCCGAAAGCACTTGCGGCAACAACGGGGATTCTCTTGTTGCTGCAAATTGACCAAACAATAATAAATATTGAAGTGATGATAACAATAGCAAGGCATACACCTGATGTTATGAGTCTGCCGTTAATAAGATCAAAAGCCTCAGGCCATGTGAAGCTTGATGACTTGATTCCATCGTAAATAAATGAGAAATAATGCTCGCCACGAACAATGTTAATCATATCCATAACTGAAAGCGTTTCGTGAAGACCTGCATCAAGGACGGTTGTGCCTATTCTGAAATAGATGAAATCCATCAGAAGAATAATAGGAAACACAACAGCCGCAAGCAGTGCGTTTACAATTCTGTATAAAACGTTCATATTAATATTCCTTTCTTATTTCCACGATGATTTGAGATCAACCGTTCTGTTGAAAACAATCTTATCGTCGGTTGAAGTTTTATCAACGCAGAAATAACCCTGTCTCATAAACTGGAAGGCATCGCCGCATTTTGCATTGCCGATTCCGCCTTCAACAAGGCAGCCTGTGAGAACTTCAAGAGAATTGGGATTGAGGTGGTTGAGATAATTTTCCTTGCCGTCTGCCATAGGATTCTCTGCACTGAAAAGACGGTCATAACGACGTAATCCACAGGGAACACTGTCTGAAGCGCTGACCCAATGAATTGTGCCTTTGACTTTTCTTCCGTCGGGAGCCTCGCCGCCCT
>JAZNHM010000136.1:0-8623 GCA_045576955.1 Acutalibacteraceae bacterium
TATTACATAAACCTTTTTTCCTTTTTCTTTCAGTTCGCGCAGCATTGCAATTATTTCACGATGAGCATTAAGTTCGCCATTGTTGGTTATATCACCGCTAATAAGCACGATATCGCTTTTATTCTCTTCAACAATCTGTTCGAATGCGGACTGCAAAACAACACCGCTTTCAGCAAGAAGCTTCTGACTTTTTGAGTTTGCAAAATCATAAGCCTTGCCTTCGGTTCCGTTTTCTTTGCAATAATAATGAGTATCGGTCAAAACCGTTAAGGTAAGAGGAGAAAAGCTCATTTATTTATCATTCCTTTTTGCTATTTCAACAAGATTTTTATAGCTGATAGCCATTGAATCTCTTGGGTCAATCTCACATATATCCTGCTCAATAACGATATATTTAACGCCGGTTTCTTTGCATTTATTGTATATTGCATCAAGATTGAGGTTTCCTGTTCCGATTTCAACAAACTTAGGAGTGTGTTCCGTAATGCCATAATCCTTGAAATGGCAAACCTTCATTCTGCCGGCAATCTTTTCAATATAATCGCACGGATTAACACCGCCGAACTGGAACCAGTAAGTATCGCCGATGAAACTGAATTCCTCAGGCTTTGTGTCTTCGATAAGAACGTCAAAAATACGTCTGCCGTTATCAAGCTTTGCAAATTCAAATGAGTGATTATGATAAGCAAACTGAAGACCGTTATCATGCATCTTCTTGCCGATCTCGCTTGTGACTTTTATAAATTCATTGATGCTTTCCGCATTCTGTCGGTATTTATCGGGCATACCGCCGATACCAAGTGTATCGCATCCGAGCATCTTATGCTCTTTCATAACGGAATCAAGGTCAGTAAGCATTCTGTCAAACGAGGTGTGAGTAACACATACATCCATATTATATTTTTCCACGAGATAAGCAACCTTATCCGCAGGAATGGGACCTATACCCGATATCTGAATAACATTGATTCCGATATCATTAAGAAATTTGAAAGTCGCTTCGCAATCCTCATAAGTCTTGATATAATCGCGTAATGTATAAAGCTGTGCGCCAAGTTTAATGCTGCTCATAATAAACACCTCAGACTATATATTTATTACATTATATAACTTTTCAAATCAATATGCAAGTATTATAAATAATATTTATTATATAGGAGGATTCCGATGCTTGCTTTAATCGCAGATATTATTTCGAAAGGATTTCTTTTTTTTGCACTTCATATAAAATCAAACAACTCCTTTCCACCTGCCCTTTCAGCGCAGGAAGAAAAGGAATATCTTGAAAAATATAAAAACGGAGATTTGCAGGCAAAAAACATTCTTGTTGAACATAACCTGCGGCTTGTTGCTCACATAATAAAAAAATACTGCTCAACAGTAGCCGAGCAGGATGATCTGATTTCCATTGGAACAATCGGACTTATCAAAGCAGTTAACACATTCAATGATTCAAAAGGAATAAAGCTTGCAACATATGCATCAAAATGCATTGAAAACGAGGTGCTGATGTATTTCAGAAGCCAGAAAAAAACATCACAGGATATTTCAATAAACGAACCTATAGACTCTGACAGTGAAGGCAACCCATTGACCCTGATGGATATAATATGTACAGAAGATACAATCTCCGATGATATCGACAAAAAAATTATAATTCAAAAATTATACCGATTCGTTGAAGAAATAAGAAACGAAAGAGAAAAAACGATAATAATATTACGATACGGTTTATACAATACCGAACCGCTGACCCAAAAGCAAATTGCAACAAAGCTGAAGATTTCACGTTCATATGTCAGCAGAATAGAAAAGAAAGTGCTTTTAGAATTAAAAGAAAAGTTTCAAAAAAAATAAGAGCAGCTCAAAAGAGCAGCTCTTTAAAATCATTTTCTTATTTAATAAAGAGAACAACGAGTGTTGCAACGAGTGCAAGAACAAAGAAAACAATTGCGAAAATCTTTGTTATTTTAACAAGCTTCTGTTCAATTGTCTTGCTCTTACCCTTACCGAGGAATGTTTCGGCACCGCCTGCGATTGCACCCGAAAGACCCTGCTGACGACCTTCCTGAAGAAGAACGAGAGCAACAAGCGCAAGAGATGTGATGATAAGAACAATACCTAAAACGATTTCATACCACTGCATAGGTAAATTACCTCCAAAGAATTATTTGTACCCGATGATTTTAACATATATAATCGAGAATTGCAAGATGTTTTTTTAATTTATTTAGTAAAAATTTCAATGTATCACAGCATATATCCCGTAAAAACTAATGGTGCAGAGAAAAAACGCGTTTGCTTCTCTGTACAAACCGTTCAAAGTGGGGATGCCCGACCTTGAACGGTTTGATATTTTACGGATTAAATGTTATCTGTTCCGCTTCGTCATCTGTGCTGAGAAGAGCGCCCGCCGCCGGCAGATTTTTAGCTCTGTATCTGTGAGGCTTAGCAAATTCACCTTCAACATAATCTCTCGCGGTCATAAGTCTGTGACCCTTCTTGAGTGTCATAACGCCGACACCAATTGTATCCTTTGTTGTTTTAGGAAGTATAACCGCGGTATTTACGAGAAGATGACGACCTGAACTTGAAACAACAACAAGCTCCTTATCCTCCGCGATATGCATTATCGCAGAAAGCGGTGATTTATCGGAATAAGCTTTGATGAGCTTCTTGCGCTTTGTGACTGTCTGGTAAGCTTTCATATCAATCTTGGCAACCTTGCCATTTTCAAAGAAGAACATCATATAACCGCTGTAATCGCCCGTAACCGCCATATAAACGGGCACTTCGCCATCTTCCATTTCAAGCTTTGCAGGGATATAATCACCGAGAACGCTTGCCTTGGAATCATCAAAAGAAGCAGCTGATGATTTATAAACCTGACATTTGTTTGTGAAGAAAAGAAGTTCTTTTGCGTTTGTTGTTTCAAATGTTTGGCTTATTTTGTCGCCGTCCTTAAGCTTGTTTGCACCGCTCATGCGAAGTGAAAGCGGAGTGATTTTTTTGAAATAGCCTTCTTTAGTGAAGAAAAGATGAACGGGATAATCAGGTACTTCTTCCTCTGCTGAAACCTCTTCAATTTCGTTGGAATAAATTATTTGTGTTTTTCTGGGCTTCGCGTATTTTTTTATTACTTCTTTAAGTTCAAAAATGATAATCTGCTTGATACGCTTGGGATTTGACAGAATGTCCTCAAGGTCTTTTATTGCAGTTTCAAGCTTTTCAATATCCTGAAGTCGTTTAAGAATATATTCTTTATTGAGATGACGAAGTTTGATTTCCGCAACATATTCCGCCTGAATCTTATCAATTTTAAAACCAATCATAAGATTAGGAACAACGTCACTCTCTTCTTCTGTGTTTCTGATGATTTTGATAGCCTTATCAATATCAAGCAAAACCTTTTCAAGCGCTCTGAGAAGATGAAGCCTATCCTTTGCTCTCTTGAGATCAAAAGCAGTTCTGCGTCTTACACAATCGCTTCTGAAATCAATCCACTCATTCAGAAGTTCTTTGACACCGAGAACTCTCGGATTGCCTTTAATGAGCACATTGAAGTTGCACGAGAAAGTATCCTGAAGCGGTGTTGAAGCATAAAGCTTTTCCATCAGCTTGTCAGGGTCTGTGCCTTTTTTGATATCAATGGTGATTTTAAGACCTCCGAGGTCTGTTTCATCACGGATATCGCTGATTTCCTTGATTGAACCGGCCTTGATTTTCTCGATAACTCTGTCAATAATTGCTTCCGATGTTGTTGTTGGCGGGATTTCTGTTATGTCAATGCAGCTGTTGGCTTTATCATAAACATACTTTGCTCTGACCTTGAATCCTCCCCTGCCCGTACGGTAAATTTCTTCCATAGCTTCGCGGTTATAAATTATTGAGCCGCCACCCGCAAAATCGGGCGCAAGAAGAGTATCCGCAACATCGTGCTTGGGATTTCTGAGAAGTTCAATCGTTGTTTTACATACTTCTTCAAGGTTGAATGAACAAATCGAGCTTGCCATACCTGCCGCAATACCCGTGTTAGCATTAACAAGCACGCTCGGGAAATTAACGGGAAGAAGCGCAGGTTCCTTCATTGTATTATCGAAGTTATCAACCATATCAACGGTATCTTTATCGATATCGGTAAAAAATTCGGTACATATCTTTTCAAGCTTTGCTTCGGTATATCTTGAAGCCGCCCACATCATATCGCGTGAAAAAGCTTTACCAAAGTTACCTTTTGAGTCAACATAGGGATGAAGAAGCGCTTCATAACCCTTTGAAAGTCTGACCATCGTGTCATAAATAGCAGCATCGCCGTGGGGGTTGAGCTGCATTACCTGGCCAACAATCTTTGCTGACTTTGCTCTTGCACCCGACAAAAGACCCATTTTATACATCATATAAAGAATCTTTCTGTGAGATGGCTTGAATCCGTCGATTTCGGGGATTGCACGGCTCATAATAACGCTCATTGCATAAGGCATAAAGTTAACTTCAAGAGCATCAACTATCGGCTGACTTACAACCTCGCCTGCACCGAAAATATGCGTTTTGTCGTCAAGCTGTCTGAGAGATGACGATATATCTTTTTTTGATTTTTTAGCCATAATTTAATTCTCCGTCAAATATAATCAAGAAACGTCGGTCAAATCAATATACAGATGACCGTTTTCGGCAATATAGTCCTTTCTGCCGGCAAGATTATCGCCGAGAAGAAGGTCGAATTTTTCGCTTGTTTCCTGTGCAAACGAAGGCTCAATTTTAATAAGTCTTCTTGTTGAGGGATTCATAGTAGTCAGTGACATCATTTCGGGGTCGTTTTCACCAAGACCTTTTGTACGCTGAATTGTATATTTTTTATTTCCGATTTCAGCAAGAACATCGTTCTTTTCTTTTTCGGTATATGCAAACCAGGTTTCATCACCGCTACTGATTTCATAAAGCGGTGATTCTGCAATAAACACCTTGCCTTCTTCAAAAAGTGTCGGCATGAGTCTGTAAATCATCGTCAGAATAAGAGTTCTGATGTGGAATCCGTCAACGTCGGCATCGGTGCAGATTATAATTTTGTTCCAACGGAGCATATCAAGGTTGAATGAAACCATATCCTTACCCTTTTTCTGCTTTGCACCGACCTCAACACCGCATCCGATAACTTTAATCAAATCAGTGATAACATCGCTCTTGAATATGCGGTCATATTCCGATTTGAGGCAGTTGAGAATTTTACCTCTTACGGGCATAATAGCCTGGAATTCGGAGTTTCTTGACTGCTTACAAGCACCCAAAGCCGAGTCACCCTCAACGATGAAAAGCTCGCGTACATTGACGTCCTTGCTTCTGCAGTCAACAAATTTCTGGATTCTGTTTGTAAGATTACCAACATTCTGAATAAGCGATTCCTTGAGTCCGAGCCTTGTTTTTTCAGCTCTGACACGGCTTCTCATATTAATAAGAACCTGCTCGGCAATCTTGTTTGCCTCGATTGGATTTTCAATGAAATATATCTCAAGCTGATGCTTAATGAACGAAGTCATCGCATCCTGAATACCCTTGTTGTTGATTGACTTCTTGGTCTGGTTCTCATATGATGCAAAGGTCGAGAATGAAGAAACAACAATTGCAAGGCAATCCTCAATATCCTGGAATGTTATCTTGCTGTCGCTCTTCTGATATTTATTGTTCTGTTTGATGAACGAATCAATTTGTGAAAGGAAGCCCTGTTTTACAGCCTTGTCGGGCGAACCGCCGTTAGCAAGATAACTGGAGTTGTGATAATACTCTTTAGCCTGAATTTTATTAGAAAATGTGAGTGCAAAACTCATTTTAAGTTTGTATTCCCCAAGGTCCTCACGGTCACGGCAGGTTGCATCTCCGCTCCAGGAGAGAAAGCTTGTCAGAGCGTTTTCACCGACAATTTCCTTGATATAATCGTCAATACCTTTTTCATAGAAATATTCATAAGTTTCAAAGGATTTGCCAACCTGATTTCTGAGTATGAACTTTACGCCTGCATTTACAACCGACTGATTTTTAAGCATCTCCTGAAAATATTCCAAAGAAATATCAATATCGGTAAAAACATCAAGGTCAGGCTTCCATTTTATTCTTGAACCGGTATCCTTTTTGTTATATGGCTCTTTTAACATTTCACCGTCGGGGTCGCCCTTTTTGAAGTTAAGAAGATAGCGGTAACCGCCGGTATGGATTTCAGCTTCCATATATTCTGATGCATACTGAGTTGCGCAAAGACCGAGACCGTTTGTACCGAGCGAAAACTCATAGTTACCGTCCTCGCCGTTATTATATTTACCGCTTGCATAAAGCTCACAGAAAACGAGCTCCCAGTTAAATCTGCCTTCCTTGGCATTATAGTCAACGGGAATACCTCTGCCGAAGTCCTGAACTTCAACGGAATTATCTGCAAAACGTGTAACAACTATTTTATCGCCAAAACCTTCTCTTGCCTCGTCAACGGAGTTTGAAACAATTTCAAAAATCGGGTGCTCACAACCGTCAATTCCGCTTGAACCGAAAATAACCGCAGGCTTTTTTCTGACTCTGTCTTTACCTTTCAGCGCTACAATGCTTTCATCATTATATCCCGGTTTTTTAGCCATTAGGACAATCCTCCAAAAACGCAAATTTTTACAAATACTATTATACCACATCTTGAATCAATGTCAAGCACAGACACAATCTGTTGTTTACAAAATTAAGTGACAATTCTTTCGGTATTTTTATTATATACGACGGAATGTACAATAAAACGGACAAAAAAATGCACCCGAATCGGGTGCATTCAATTAAAATATAACGCTTTTCTTTTTGCCCTTTTTATTAAGCGGGTGTTCTTTGATTCTTATTATGTAGTCAACATTGATTATTTCAACACCGTCACGGCTTTCAACCGTGAGCCAATTATCGGAAACACCCGTGACCTTGCATTCCATAACATTTGAACTTGAATTCGAAAGGTAAATCACGCAATCTTTACCGATATATCTGCCGAAAACCTCATTCATATCAACATTGCCTCTTTTCTTGCGTTTTTTAATTATTCTGCGTATATTTCTTGATTTGTTCTCGCGGAAAACAATAAAAATGACAATCCATAAAAATACAATCGGAATATATGCACTCATAAAATAGTACCGTTCTTCCTTTGCATACGCAGATAAGCCCCCGAAGGAATTTCAACGGGACATTCAAAGCTGAAATTCATCATCGGATGCGGTGCATTGTCAATAAGCTCGCCCTCGGCATTTTTCAGATTCTTAACGGTGACGGTAACGGGTTTCTGGCCTTTAATCATAACTTCAAGCTCATCGCCTTCAAAGAATCTGTTTCTCTGCGAAGCATAAAGAATTCCGTTTTCCCATCTTTCGGAAATTGCAGCAACATCCCATTCTCGGACATATCCGCCATTATAGAATATCTGTGCATCGTCCATAGGTGTTGAGAAGTAGAATCCCGTGCAATACTGACGATTGCTCGCTTTTCTGACTTCATCAATTATCCATTGCTCAGGTTTATAATCAAAATCAAAACCCGAAGCTTCATAGCCATCAATTGCGCATCTGTATGCATTAACAGAAACCGCGGTATAATAAGCCGATTTAGCTCTACCTTCAATCTTAAAGCTATTGATACCCGCCTGAGCGAGCTCGGGAATATGCTCAATTAGGCACATATCTCTTGAATTCATAATATATGTACCGGTGTTATCCTGCTCAACAGGAAAATATTCACCGGGTCTCTTTTCTTCAAGAAGCGAATATCTCCAACGGCAAGGCTGTGCACAGTCACCTCTGTTAGAATCTCTTCCGGTCATATAGTTTGAAAGTAGACATCTTCCGGAAAAAGATACACACATTGCACCGTGGACAAAGCATTCAATCTCAAGGTCCTTAGGTGTATTTATTCTGATTTCCGCTATTTCATCGAGCGAAAGCTCACGCGCGGTAACTATTCGCTTTGCGCCCATTTCATAAAATGCGTTTGCTGCGGCATAATTTGTTATTCCCGCCTGAGTCGAAATATGAATTTCGGCGCCGGGAGCATACTTTTGAATAAGCTTCAATACGCCAATATCCGTAACAATAAACGCATCAACACCGCTTTGACGCGCATATTCAATAAATGCGGGAAGACGCGGAAGTTCATCGTTTCTCGGAACGGTATTGCAAGTAAGATATACTTTTACACCTTTGGAATGAGCATAGTCACAAGCAGACTTAAGCTCTTCACCGCCGAAGCTTGCGGCGGCAGTACGCATACCGAAGCAATCGGAACCGAGGTAAACAGCATCAGCTCCGAATTCAACTGCCGCTTCAAGACGCTCCCTGTCACCCGCAGGCGCAAGTAATTCAGGTTTTATAATCCCTGCCATAATAATCTCCTATCGGCTGTTGACACGAAGTACTTCACTGCCGTTTCTGTCGTGCTCAGCCTGGGTTTTTGCCATATAAATTTTGCCGTACTTATCGTGACGGAAATAATAATAATCTGTATCCGAGGGGAAAAGTGCCGCTCTTATCGCAGCATCACCGGGATTACAAATCGGTCCCGGAGGTAGGCCTTCGCTGTAGTAAGTGTTATAGCTTTCTTCAAATGCAATCGCATC
>JAZNHM010000137.1:0-2086 GCA_045576955.1 Acutalibacteraceae bacterium
TAAGCACCTTCACCTGTTACAAGAGGAAGCTTTTTGATCTTACCCTGCATTGCACAAACCTCGGCATCCATACCCATTGTACACTGATTAATTGCTATCTCATCATCACACTTGATAAGGTCAAGCTCAACCGGCACGCCGTTAACAACATCATCAAGGTTCATATATTCTTCTTTCGTTCCGAAAAGACGGATAAAGTCATTACCCGAACCGAGAGGAATAACCGCAACCTGAACATTCTTAAAGCCATATGCTCCGTTGACAACTTCATAAAGAGTTCCGTCACCGCCGCAGGCATAGAAACGGAGTTCTTCACCCGTCGCAGATCTCTCCTTGACATATCTGAGCCCGTCATTTTTTTCTTTTGTGACATACATTTCATATTCAAGTGAATATTTTTTACAAACTTCATCAATTTTAGGCTTTATGAAACCAAGAGCCTTTCCCTGCCCTGCCGCAGGATTAATAACAAAAATATGTTTCATTTTATACTGTCCTCTCCGCCTTATTATTTAAAGTACATAAACAACTGACATTTAATCATACCATTATATAATTTTCTTCTCTTATCAGCTTTTCTTCCGAAAGCCTTTTCAAACTCCTCATCGGGACTGATGATACTGTAAGACCAGCCTTTTTTCTGAACAAAAACATCGCCGAGAGTTTTATAAATCTTTTCACATTCGGAAATATCAAGCAATCTCTCGCCGTAAGGTGGATTGCAGATGAGTGTTCCTCTTTCAGTTGAGGGCACAAACGATGCAACATTGCCTACTTTAAAGTTTATCTTTGAATCAACGCCTGCTCTTCGAGCATTGACTTTTGCAATTTCAATTGCTTTTGCATCTATATCAGAGCCGAACGCCTCAAAATCATTTGGTACTCTTTCAAGGCTTCTTGCTCTTTCTCTTTCTTCTTCCCATATTTTTCTGTCGATAAAGCCAAAACGCTCCGCAGAAAAACTTCGGTTGATACCCGGCGCAATATTCGCCGCCATCATAGCGCCTTCAATAAGAATTGTTCCTGAACCGCACATCGGGTCATAGAATTTATGATAGGGTCTGAGGTGCGACAGACTGCAAAGTGCGGCAGCAAGTGTTTCTTTTATCGGTGCATCGTTAGCATCAAGTCTGTAGCCTCTTTTGTGAAGTCCGTATCCCGAGGTGTCAATCAGAAGTGAAACCTTGTTTTTCATAATAGAAAACTGAATCTGATGAACCGGACCTGTTTCCTCAAACCACTCGATTTTATATTTTGATTTTAGTCTTTCAACAACCGCTTTTTTGATAATCGCCTGACAGTCACGGGTACTGAAAAGGTCTGAATTGATTGAATATCCTTTTACGGGGAAAGCATCAAGCGAACCGATCCATTTTTCCCACTCAAGTGCTTTTGTCCCCTGAAAAAGTTCTTCAAAGCTTCTTGCTTCAAATGATCCGACAAGAATCTGAACTCTTTCCGCAAAACGGGAGCAGATATTGACTCTCGCAAGGATGTTTTCATCGCCGCTGAAAAGAACCCTTCCGTTTTCGGCAACAACATCCGATGCGCCCATATCCTTCAATTCGCCTGCAATCAAGGATTCTATGCCAAGCAGGCAAGGTATTACAAAATTAATATTCATTGAGTGTCTCCCGTATTTTTATTTATTATCATAAAACAAGCGGGAACCGGAAAAATCGATTCCCGCCGATATTCAGAGTGCTGCTAAATTCGGACAAATATTTATTCAATCTCAGGAGTGATGAGACCGTAGCCTCCATCATTTCTCTTGTAAACAACACAAACTTCGCCAAGGCTTTCTTCGATGAAAACATAGAAATTGTGATCCACAAGATTCATCTGGAGAATCGCTTCTTCAACGCTCTGAGGCTTAAGATTAACCGACTTTCTTCTAACAAGGTCATATTCGACCTCTTCGATAACGGCATCTGCTTCATCCTCAAAAGCTTCAAAGCTTCCCGCACGCATTTTCTTTTCAATACGGGTCTTGTTTTTTCTTATCTGTCTGATAAGGGTGTCAACACATTTGTCGAGAGCTTCGTTCATATTTTCTGCTCTCTCCTGAGCTCTGAAAATCATTCCG
>JAZNHM010000138.1:0-1878 GCA_045576955.1 Acutalibacteraceae bacterium
AGGTTCTCGGGGTTAAAAACGAAACTCTTGAGAAATACGGTGCGGTCAGCGAACAGACCGCAAGGGAAATGGCGGCAGGCATACGCCGTGTTACGGGCGCGGATATCGGAATTTCCGTGACAGGCATTGCAGGTCCGGGAAGCGACGGCACGAATAAACCCGTCGGTCTGTGCTTCATCGCCCTTGATGCCGAGGATAAAAAGATGTGCGAAAAAATCGAAACGGGTAAGAACGACAGAGAGTATAACCGCTATGTGACGGCATCCCGCGCGCTCAACCTTGCCCGAATTTATATAGAGGAGAAAATAGGATGAATTCAAAAAAATTAGCAGCAATCCTTTGCCCGGTTTTTGGGGTTGTTTCCGCAATTCTGATTGCTCTTTCAATAATGAATTTTACGAAAGAGCCCGATGTTGAAGTTCAGATTAACCAGAAAGCGGCAGAAATCGTTATGAATGCCGAAACCGTAACCGATGCGCTTGCCAAGACACTTTCAACCGTTGTTTCCAACGATGTGAAGTCACAGCAGACCTTCCCCGAAGGCATCCGCGAGGAGCTTAAGCAGGCATATGCCGTCAATAATAATCTCGTCGGCTGGCTTTCAATCCCCGGAACGGAGATGGATACCGCAGTCCTTCAGGGCGACGACAACAATTATTACCTCAAGCGCGATTTCTATGAGCGTTACACAACCGAAACAATCAACACCAACTACGGCAACATCTATCTTGATTACCGCTGTCTTGCTGACAGTCTTTCAAAGAATACCGTTATCCACGGCCACACAACCGGTAAGTCGGATGGTGTTCCCAAGCAGTCGTTCCGTTCTCTTTATGATTACAGAGATAAAAACCACTTCATCAAAAACCCGATAATCAGATACAGCACTCTTTACGGAGAGTACACATTCAAAATCTGCGCGGTTTTCCTTTCTTCAACAATGCCGAAGGATGATAACGGCTATTTCTTCAACTATATTTATCCCGATATGAGCGATAGCAATATGGTTGGCTACATCAATCAGGTCAAGCAGAGAATGCTTTATGATACGGGCGTTTCGCTCGCGGCAACGGATAAGGTAATCACCCTTTCCACCTGTATTTATGACTACGGCAAGAGCGTTGACACCCGCCTTGTTGTTGTCGGCAGACTTCTCCACGAGGGCGAAAGCGAGAGCATCGACCCGTCGCTTGTGAAGGACAACCCCGACTACCGCAGACCTCAGGTGTGGTACAGCCGCAACGGTCAGAAGAATCCTTATAAAGATACAGAAAAATGGCAGCCCAGTGCAAATTAAGGAGGGAAAACAATGCCTAATAACGATAATCAGAAAAAGCCGACCTTACTCCCCGAGGGACTCAGCTCAATCGCGGATGATGAGGCGATAACGGAAATAAATCTTACCGATTTTCTTGAAGAAAGCTCAAAGGCATCACCGCTTTTTGACGGATTCCATGAGGATATCGAAAAAACCGAAAAGAGCCTTGAAAACGAACTGCAGAGTCTTTATGACGATATCATGAGCAGCGGACCCGAAACCATCGTGCCCAAGCCCATGTCTGTTCTCACCGCAGAAGAAGCAGAGCCCGCAAGAGTTATTCTTTCCGACCCCGAAATCTCCGAAGAGCCCGAAGAAACGGATCTTGAATCTCTCTGGATGAATCCCGAAGACTATTTTGACGATACAATCCCCGTCGTTTCGCTTGATGACTCTCAGGACGGCGGCAGCAGCTTGCTTGAAGGTGAAATTCCTCAGGAGGCATTCTTCGACCCCGCTCCGGTGGACGAGCTTGCCGCTATGACCTCCGAAGATAAAGCAAAGAGTGATATTTTCAGCATGATTGACCTGCTGAAATCCGAAAGCAGCAACGAAACAGG
>JAZNHM010000139.1:0-7734 GCA_045576955.1 Acutalibacteraceae bacterium
GGTAAGGTTGGTTAATGATATAAGAATTGCGTCTATCGCCTGAAGCCCCGATTTAACGGCAAGTATTCCGAACCCGAAGGAAACAGAAAAATATCCGAGTGCAATCGGGATCCCGTGTGACAGCCCTTTTCTGAAAGTTAATTTCACGATGAGAATATCCTTTCGTGCATCAAAATTACCGACTGTTCCGTTTCCGAAACAGTCGGGAGAGCATTATAGAATTGATTATTTGACTTCTTCAGCAATTTCAGCAAAGCCCTTCATGATTGTTGAGCCGGCATATTTACCGAGTGAAATCATTTCCTGATAATGGTCACCGAGGAGTGACATTGAGTAGTCGTTATCAGGAACAACATAACCGATAGCATCGTTCATAAGACCGAAGCAGATTGTGTCGTCTCCGAAGAGCTCATAGATTGACTTGTGTCCGAAATCTGTGAATGAGAATGAACCGTCAGCTGTGAGTGAATCACCGCCGCAAATGAGGTCCTGAACGATTTCGCCAGGCATAAGAGCAACCTTGACGCCGCCGATTTCCATATAGCCGATTTCAGCAAAGATGTAGTAGCTTAAGCCTTCCTTGCAAACTGTGTAGTTAACAAGGTTGAGCTTGCCTACAAGCTGAATGAGGGGATTGGTAACCTTAATCTTAACTTCTTTGATAATGATATTGAGGTTGGGTTCGAGAACTTTTTCAGTAACGGGCTCCCAATCTTTATACCAAAGAGTATAGTTTTCACCGCCGATTTCCATTTCTTCAGCCATCTGGGCTTTTTCAGCTTCAGTCATATTTGCTTCAATCTGTTCAACTGTGTTTGTGAGATTGAGAGCAATGTTAGCGATTTCGTAACCGTAACGAAGAGTTTCTTCATATCTGCGGTCTGTGGGAACACCGTCGCCTGCGGGGCCTCTGCCTTCGTAGATGCCTGCAATAGCACCGTTGAAGAACATGAAGTTGAAGTCTTTTTCTTCAATCTTTTTGCCGAGATAATAAACATAGTCGCCTGAAAGGTCTCTGCCGTTGTCTTCGTCATTAACGGGAAGACCTGCAACGTCAGGGTGAGCAGCAATGTTAACGATCATTGTGGGTGTTGTGCCGTCATCGGGAGCGAAAATAAATCTTGCAAGATCTGTGATAAGCGATGTGGACTGGCTTCTGTTTTTGTTGTTAAAATATGTATTTTCTTCATCGCCGATTTTCTTGACAGCATATGTCAATGTGCCGGGACGCATATCATTAACAGCTTCTTTCATTACGTTTGCAACTGTTTCGTAAACAAACTCCATATATTCAGCATCAGCGCCTCTTTCCTTTTCAACGAAAGGAATGTAGGAGAGAGCGAGATTCTTGAAGAGCTTTCCGAAGAGGTTGGTCCAGAGACCCTGTGTATCGATGCAGCTGTGAGTATGTGTTGATGAAACGTTGATGCTGTTGAATTCAACGCCGAGATCCATAGCTGCAACGCGTTTACGGATTTCTTTGATGTCGCCATTTGAGAAACCGATACAGTCGATGTTAGCAAAGAGAGCAACGCCTCTGTCTGAACCGTCGCTGAGAGCGATAACTCTTACCTGCATATCGTCGATTATTTCTTCAACCTTGTTAACCATACCGTTGTTAGGGTCGATGAAACCGCCGAGGTAGTAGTCTTTGGTTTCCCAGTCAGAAGGAACAAGTGAAGCTTTAGCGTGACCGAGACTCCATTTTGCGTCTGCCTTAGCTTTGTCTTCCCAGGTTTCAGTGCCTTCGTAGAAGTTTTCTACGACCCTGTCTTTAACCTGTACAAAGTCTTTGCTGTCGGGAACGATTGCGTTAAGACCGCCGACAAGGGTGGTGAAAATTGCTTCGATGATACCGAGACCGGCAGTTTCAAAAACTTTGCCGACTTCAACAGCCGAAGCGATGCTCATTGTTGATGTGCCGCCGATAAGGAGCGACATAACAAGAATGACGCTGAGAATTTTCATAGCAAATTTTTTCATAGTGATTTCTCCTTACAAATTTTTGCTTTAGTTTGCTAATATAATAGCACTAATTTTGAATAGTGTAAAGTGTTTTTTAAATGTTAGTAAAAAATATTTTAAAGTGTTGAAATTTAAAGAATCATAGTTTATAATATTTTAAACAATATTTAATGGATGTGATTATGAATGAGCGGTCTGAAACGTGTTGCCGCAATTCACGATATATCTGGAATCGGCAAATGCTCGCTGACTGCGGCAATTCCCGTTATTTCGGCAGCGGGAATCGAAGCTGCTGTAATGCCGACCGCTGTTCTTTCAACCCATACCGGAAATATAAGCGGATTTACTTACAGAGATTTAACTGATGATCTTTTACCGATTGCGTCGCATTGGAAGTCGCTCGGAATTGAATTTGACGGAATTTACAGCGGATTTCTCGGCTCGACAAAGCAAGTTGATATTGTATGCAACTTTATTGATGAATTTAAAAAAGATAATACGCTTGTTGTTGTTGACCCTGCTATGGCTGACTGCGGAAAGATGTATACAACTTTTGATGAATCATTTGCGAAAGAAATGATTTTTCTTTGCAAAAAGGCGGATATTATTATTCCCAATATGACCGAAGCCGCATTTCTTCTTGGCGAAGAATATGTTGAACCGCCGTACACTAAAGAATACATTGAGAATATAATCCGCAGATTGCTTAATATCGGTCCGTCTATGGTTGTGTTGACCGGTGTTTGCTTTAGAGATGATGATATCGGATGTGCAGTCGGAAAAAAAGACAGCGAAGAAGTTTTCTTTGCTTTTTCAGAAAAATTCCCGGGCATTTATTACGGAACGGGCGATTTGTTTGCTTCTGCGCTTGTCGGTGCATATCTAAACGAAAAATCAATTTTTGAAAGTGCGGAAATTGCACTTGAGTTCACTTGTGAATCAATCGGAAGAACATATAAAGCCGGCACGGATACCAGACTCGGTGTTAATTTTGAGCAGGGGCTTGGAGAATATATCAGAAAAATCGGAGGTTAATTATGAGCATTGCAGATAAAATATTTATTGATACTTGTAAAGATATTTTGCAGAACGGTTTCTGGGATACTGAACTTGATGTCAGACCCAGATGGGAGGACGGTGCTCCCGCACACACCGTAAAAAAATTCGGTGTAGTCAACAGATATGATTTAAACAAAGAATTCCCTGCTCAAACAATCAGAAAGACATTTATTAAGAGTGCGGTTGATGAGATTCTTTGGATATGGCAGAAGAAATCAAACAATATCGCAGACCTCGGCAGCCACGTATGGGATTCGTGGGCAGATGAAAACGGAAGCATCGGCAAGGCTTACGGTTATCAGCTCGGAGTCAAGCACCATTATAAAGAAGGCGATATGGATCAGGTTGACAGAGTTCTTTTTGACCTCAAAAATAATCCTCAGAGCAGAAGAATTATGACAAATATATATGTTCATCAGGATCTGAGTGAAATGGCTCTTTATCCTTGTGCATACAGTATGACATTCAACACATCGGGTAACAAGCTCAATGCTATTCTTAATCAGCGTTCGCAGGATATGCTTGCGGCAAATGCCTGGAATGTTGCGCAGTATGCGGCGCTTGTTCATATGTTTGCGCAGGTAAGTGGACTTGAGCCGGGCGAATTTGTTCATGTTATCGCTGATGCTCATATTTACGACAGACATATTCCCATTATCGAAGAACTCATCAGCAGAGAGCCTTACGATGCACCCGAATTTGTAATGGATAAAAGTATAACTGATTTCTATGATTTCACAAAGAATCATTTTTCTCTTGAGAATTATAAGTTCCACGAATTTAGCGAAAAAATCCCTGTTGCAATTTAAAAGAGGTATATAAATGAAAGCCATTGTTAATGTTGATAATAATTGGGGTATCGGTCTCGGCGACAAGCTGATTAACCACATTCCCGCTGATATGAAATTTTTCAGAGAAAAAACAACAGGTAATGTTGTTGTTATGGGCAGAGCTACTTTTATGACTTTTCCCGGTCCGAAAGCACTTCCCAACAGAGTAAATATTGTTCTTACAACTGATAAAAACTGGAGTGCGCCCGATGTTATTGCTTGTCACTCATCGGAAGAACTTTTTTCAAAGCTTGAAAAATATGATACTGACTCGGTTTACGTTATTGGTGGTTCATCGGTTTATGAGCAGCTTCTTTCTTATTGCGACACAGCTTATGTAACAAAGGTTGATTCTGCAAAGGAAGCTGATAAATTTTTCCCGAATCTTGATGCTATGCAGGATTGGTTTGTTGTATCTGAAAGCGATGCGATGGAGCATAACGGAACTCAGTTCAGATTTGTGACTTATTCAAAATCAAATAATGGCGGTTAATTTCCGCCGGTATCAGACCGCCGCGGAATTAAGCCGTACGGTCTGATTTTTAATAAAGAAGCGAGGTGACTGATATGCAAGCGGTACAATATAAGTGTCTGAATTGCGGTGCGGGTCTTATTTTTGACCCTGAAAAACAGGATTTTATATGTGAATACTGTGACTCTGTTTTTAAAGAGCAGGATTTCTTTGATAAAGATTCAACGCTCGAAACAGATGTGCCACCAATATCTGAAAGCGAAGATTTCAGCAATGCGCTTCTTTATGTCTGCCCGGGTTGTGGTGCAGAAGTTGTAACCGATGAAACAACCGCCGCAACAACATGTTATTACTGTTCTAACCCCGTAGTGCTTTCAGGTAAACTCAGCGGAGAATTGAAACCCGATAATATTATTCCGTTTAAAATTGATAAAAACGGAGCAATTACTAAATTCAAAGATCTTTGCAAAAAAAAGAAGTTTCTTCCCAAGAATTTTATATCTGAATCAAGGCTTGAAGAAATTAAAGGTATTTATTTTCCGTATTGGTATATTGACGGCGAATCCGACGGTAATATCAATGCAACATCGAAGCAGGTGAGGTCATGGATGGTAGGGGATATGCGTCATACCGAAACAACTGTAAGAGGTCATTTCAGACAAGGCAATCTTTCAATCCGGAATATGCCTGAAGCGGCACTCAAAAGCAAAGACAGAGATATTCTTAAATATGTCTGTCCGTTTAACAGTTCGGATTTTGTTCCCTTTTCGATGTCGTATCTTTCAGGTTTTTTTGCAGAGAAAAGAGATGTTGAAATTGATGAAATCGAAAACTCTGTAAATGAAAAAATCAAATCATATTCAAGTGAAAGACTTCTTCAGTCAATTGAATTTCCTAATCCGTCCATGAAAGACAGTTCAATCAGAATCAATAATATAAGGTGGAGCTACAATCTTTTACCCGTTTGGGTTCTGAATTATAAACATAAAGATAAAAATTATATTTATGCTCTCAACGGTCAGACCGGAAAGGTTTACGGAGAAATGCCGGTTTGCAATAAAAAACTTGCCGCATTGTTTGCGGGAGTAACAGCCGCAGCATCTGTTATTTTAACCGTTCTTTCGGAGGTGCTGTTCTGATGAGAAAAGTTTTGAGTATATTTGTTGTTTCATTTGTTCTTTGGAGTTTGTTAACACTTAATTCTTTTGCGTTTGTTAACACACGAATTGATGACTCTGCGGATTTGTTTACTGAGTCTGAAGAATCGATGATTGCCGAATCAATCCTCGATTATTCACTTCAGACAGAATATTCTGTAATTGTTTTATCAACCGATTATGCAATGGGGAAATCATCTCAGCAATATGCAGATGATTATTTTGACAATTTAATTGTTTCCGAAGGCTGGGAAGAAAAAGGAATTCTTTTTCTGATTGATATGGATAACCGTGAGGTTTGCATTTCCACGATGGGTGAATGCATTTCGGTTTATGCCAATGCAATTGATCATGTAATTGACAGCGGTTATAATGAACTTGTTGACGGGAACTACTCAGAATGCATTACACTTATGGTTTCTGCCGCTTTGGATTATTCGCAAAATAAATCCGATGATTATTATGTTGATGATTTTTATGGTGATTACCCGATAAATAATGGTATATATGATGATGAATATTATTATCAGAATTCGGAAGATTCATTTGATTTATCAAATGTTTTAGTCTGTATTGTAATTGCGGTTATAATTGGTGTTATAACAGTTTTTGCTGTGAAAAACTCATATAAAAATATGGGTAAAGGTGATGAGTTTGATGCTGATGACCTTATTCTTAATTTAACCGGTTCGAATGACACGGTTATAAGCAGAAACGTTATTACAACCAAAGTGCCGAGAAATAATAATCATAACAGACACGGCGGTTCATCAGGCGGAAGCATCAGCCACCGTTCGTCAGGCGGTTTCAATCACGGCGGAGGCAGCAGAAAATTTTAAAAAGAAAAGGAGATAATTATGGGAAATATATGGCATGATATCAGCCCTAAAAGAATTTCACCCAATGATTTTATGGCTGTTATTGAAATAACAAAGGGCAGCAAAAAGAAATACGAACTCGATAAAGAAACGGGCGTTCTTATGCTTGACCGTATTCTTTATACTTCAACGCATTATCCTGCGAATTACGGCTTTATTCCGAGAACATACGGTGATGACGGCGACCCGCTCGATGTTGTTGTTATCTGCAGTGAAAAAATCGACCCGATGACTCTTGTACGCTGTTATCCTATCGGTGTGATTACGATGAAGGATAGCGGAAAACTTGACGAGAAAATTATTTCAATTCCTTTCAATGACCCTAACTACAATACTTATAAAGATATCAGTGAGCTTCCGAAGCACGTTTTCGATGAAATGACTCATTTCTTCACGGTTTATAAGAATCTTGAAGATAAGGAAACTGTTGTTGATGAAGTTCAGAATAAAGAGAAGGCAATAGAGATAATTGAGAAGAGTATCGGCAACTATATACAAGAATTTTGCAGATAACTTTTGATTTATGTTCTAATTGTGTATTTACATTTAAAAAATTTTGTTATAAAATATACTTTATATTCAAGGCTGACTTTTCCGGCAGCCTAATTTCCAAAAGGAGTGATTACGATGGCCATTTATTGTCAGGAGCCCTCAAGAACATTCAGTGAATATCTTCTTATCCCGGGCTATACTTCGAGGGAATGCATCCCCGCAAACGTTAATCTTAAAACACCTCTTGTAAAATTCAGAAAAGGCGAAGAGGAATGTCCTCTCAGCCTCAATATTCCTCTTGTTTCTGCTATTATGCAGTCTGTTTCAAACGATACAATGGCAATTGCTCTCGCCAAAGAAGGCGGTGTTTCGTTTATCTATGGCTCACAGACCATTGAAGATGAAGCTGCAATGGTTGCAAGAGTAAAGAGCTATAAAGCAGGCTTTGTTGTAAGCGATTCAAACCTCAAACCTGATTCAACACTTGCTGAAGTTCTTGACCTTATCGAACTCACAGGTCACAGCACAATGGCTGTTACCGATGACGGTACACCCAATGGTAAACTTCTTGGTGTTGTTACCGGCAGAGACTACAGAGTCAGCAGAATGGAGCTTGAAACACCCGTTTCAGCATTTATGACTCCTTTTGAGAAACTTATCACTGCTCCGGAATCAACAACTCTCAAAGAAGCAAACGACATTATCTGGGAGCATAAGCTTAATTCTCTCCCCATTATCGATAAAAACGGCAACCTTCTTTATTTTGTTTTCCGTAAGGACTATTCGCAGCATAAGGATAATCCTCAGGAGCTTCTTGATGCAAACAAGAGCTACATCGTAGGCGCAGGTATCAACACTCTTGACTATGAGAAGCGTGTTCC
>JAZNHM010000140.1:0-6694 GCA_045576955.1 Acutalibacteraceae bacterium
CGATTATGCCGTAACGTGAAACCGTACCGTAGGTAGGTTTGATGAAATCAACGCCCGAAACGGCTGCCGCACGTCTGGGTGCGCCGTTGAGGTCAACGTTGAGAGCTGCCTTAACCTTGCCCGAAGCAACAAGCGATGCAGCTGCACCGACAAGATTCCCGTTTTCGGTTTCGGGAGCAAAATATGAGGTTTCACCGAGAAGGTCAAGACCGAATTCGCCGACATTGGTTTTGCCTGCGACCCCGTAGCCTGACTTTTCGAGTCTTTCAACAGCTTCTGCACTGAAAAGAGGCTTGAAATTCTCAAGCATCTTTGAGCCGGCTGTTGCGGGAACACCCTTTACAAGTATTGTATCGTCTACGGCGATTTTACCCGCCGCATTTATCTCGTTAATATAAATCATTTATCTGCACCTCACTTCACGAGTCTGGGAACCTGCCAGCTGTCCTCAGTGCTCTGGGGAGCGCCTTCAAGCAGGTCTTTGCGGGCAAACGGCTGATTTCTGCCGTCATTTCTGAGAACATTGGTCATAGGCATAACGTAAACCATCGCCTCAACATCCGATGTGTCGGTTTTTTCGAGCTCTGCTTCCTTTTTGCCCATCATATCGAGAATCTTCTGCATTTTCTTCTTTTCGTCTGCATCAAAGCTGAGTTCGTTAACGCTTTCAAGCTCCTTGAGCCAGCCTTCCTTGGTCATTGAGCCGCCCTTTGCGGACTTGACTGTTTCAGCAAAAGCTGAGCTGTCGCCTTCGCCGCCCGAAACCTCAACCGAGCCACCCTTACCTCTGATGCTGACGTTTGCTTCGAAGAGCTGAAGCTCCGTAACCTCACCGGGTGCACCGAGCATCTGGTCCTGAGCTGTACCGTCAAGCGGGAATGCGATAACGTCTCTGATTGTTTCGGTGTCTGCAAGAAGCATAACGATTCTGTCAACACCGGGTGCCATACCTGCGTGGGGAGGTGCGCCGAACTGGAATGCGTTATAAAGTGCGCTGAATCTTCTTTCAACTTCGTCCTCGCTGTAGCCTGCGATTTCGAATGCCTTGCGCATAATTTCGGGGCTGTGGTTTCTTACCGCACCCGAAGCAAGCTCAATGCCGTTACAAACAAGGTCGTACTGATAAGCGAGAATTTCGCAGGGGTCCATATTCTCGAGTGCATCAAGTCCGCCCTGAGGCATCGAGAACGGGTTATGAGTGAAGATAATTTTATCTGTTGTTTCGTCGCGCTCATACATGGGGAAGTCAACAACGAAACAGAACTCGAATGCATCATTTTTAATGAGTTCAAGCTCATTGCCGAGCCATGTACGGATTACGCCCGCGTTCTTATCGGCAACATCCGAAATATTGTCGCAGATGAAGAAGATTGTTTCGCCTTCCTTAACACCTGTAAGTTCAACGATTTCTCTCTTTTCTTCCTCGGTCATGACCTTGCTGATGGGGTCATCCTTGAAGCCGTAATTTTCGGCATCGAGAAGAGTGATGTGAGCAAGACCTGCCATCTTCGCCTGCTTTGTTGCGAATGCAAGTGACTTGTCGAAGAACCATCTTTCATTCTTGCAGGGTGCAACAATCGCTCTTACGAATTTGTTCATAAAGGGCTTGAACTGAACTCTCTTGAACATATCGGTAAGGTCGCAGATGATAAGGGGGTTGCGAAGGTCGGGTTTAACCGACGTGTATTTCGCCATTGCTTCTGCATAGGGAATACGTTTGAAGGGAGATTCGGTTACCTTCTTATCCGAGAAGGTCTTGAAAATATTGCTTACAACGCTTTCGCAAACCTCAAGAACTTCATCCTGAGTTGAAAACGCCATTTCAAAGTCAAGCTGATAGAATTCACCGGGTGAACGGTCTGCACGTGCGTCCTCGTCTCTGAAGCAGGGTGCAATCTGATAATATCTGTCAAATCCCGACACCATAAGAAGCTGTTTGAACTGCTGGGGTGCCTGGGGAAGTGCATAGAACTTGCCGGGATGCTTACGGCTGGGAACAAGGAAATCTCGTGCGCCTTCGGGTGAAGAAGCTGTGAGGATGGGAGTCTGGATATCAAGGAATCCTCTCTCTTCCATGAGCTTTCTCATATGGCCGATAACCTTTGAGCGCAGAAGAATATTATTATGAAGAGCGGGATTTCTCAAATCGAGGAATCTGTGCTTAAGGCGGATGTTTTCGCCCGTATCATTTGAGCCGACTTCAAAGGGAAGGTCTCTGCTGCATACACCGAGAACATCGAGCTTGTCACACACAAGCTCAACAAGACCCGTTTCAATCTTGGGGTTGACTGTGCTTTCGTCACGCTTTGTAACAACACCCGAAACCGAAATAACTGTTTCCTTGCTGATACCCTTTACAAGATTTTCGTCGTGAACAACAACCTGAGTGATGCCTGTTTCGTCGCGAAGGTCAACGAAAAGAACGCCGCCGTGGTCACGGATAACGTCGACCCAGCCTGCAAGCTCAACTCTCTGACCGATGTGGCTCTCTCTGATTTCGTTGCATCGATGAGTTCTGTACATTTTATCATACCTCCATTAGGTGGTTTATCTTCATTAAAACAAAAATCCCGGGAATTCCAAAAATGAAATTCCCGGGACGAGTTATTATACCCGCGGTGCCACCCGTATTGATATTAAATAATAATATCCGCTTTTTTATTTGATTGTGGGGAACCATTGAAGTGTTGCCGTGCTTACTACTCATCTGAAGCGCACTTTCAGCCCATGATGCGCTATCTCTTGCAGACTTTCCGAAAAAGACGGGTCTTCAAACTGCATTATATCAAATTGAAAATCTGTTGTCAACAGTCATTATTCAATAAATCTTATTCATTTACCAACCTCGTTATGTGTTATTTTCACCATTAAATTCAAAACTTCAGTTCAAAATTATTGCATTATCTATAAAATAGTATTATAATGAAATATAAGCAAATATGTATGGAGGGTATGAAATGATTAAAGAAACAGAAAGAACTTATGTCCCCTTTAACAAGTGGAAAGAAAAATCAAAGCAGACCGAATACACAGAAAACACTCCCCTGCTCGCTCCCGACGGCACTCTGCTTGCAAAGGGCTGGGCAAGACGAAATGTTTTTGAATATAACAGAGATTACGTTAAATCAGGCATAATGAGCCGCAAGGAATGGGATTTTTACCAGGTCTGCAACGGCAAGCTTATGGTTCAGATTAACTTTGCCAACATCCACATCGGCGGCTTCGTAGGTGCAAAGCTTGTTGACATCGAAAAGGGCGAGGTTATTGTTGACACCATTCAGTATTTTTTGGGCACAAACAAACACGTTCCTCCCGCAAAGGGCGACGTTCCCAACAGATATAAGGATAAGGTCGGCAAAGCAGAATTTGATTTCGACACCAAGGAAACTTCAAGAAGACTGTGGTATAAGGTTGACCATAAGGGTACTCCCGTTGAATGCGATTTTACAATGGATATTATGCCCGGTCTTGAAAACATTACAACTGTTCTTCCCTTTGATGAAAGCGATAAGAAATATTTTATGACAACAAAGCAGATGTGTATGCCCTGCGAAGGCACATTCAAAATCGGCGGCGACACATATGTTTTTTCAAAGGCAGACACCTTCTGCACTCTTGACTGGGGCAGAACAAATACCGTTCACGAAATGGTATGGTACTGGGGTGCAGGTTCGTCATATGTAACCGGTCCCGACGGTAACCAGCATCTTTTCGGCTTTGAAATCACCTGGGCAATCGGCAACGAATCAAACGCAACCGAAACCTGCCTTTTCTATGACGGAAAAGCTCACAAATTCGGCGCGGTTGACGTTGAAACCTTCCCGAAGCCCGATAAATATATGGAACCGTGGAAAATCATCTCCGAGGACGGCAGATTCAATCTCACAATGAAGCCTTTCTATGATTATCACACCGACCTCGACCTCAAAATCGGCAGAATGCACACCCATCAGGTTCACGGTCTGTGGAGCGGCGATGTTACTCTTGACGACGGCACAAAGCTTGAAATCAAGGATATGTATGCTTTCTGTGAATATGTTGAAAACAGATGGTAATCGTTAAATAAACAATAAACGGATTACAAAGAATTTCGTCTTTGTAATCCGTTTTCTTTTTTATTCTGTTTTTGCCTTTGTTTCGCAATAGATGCAGCGATAAGTTTTTGTTGCCGCATCGGTAAGCTTGAAGATATGAGGTAAATCCTGCTCCGTTGTTGTTATGCAACGGGGATTTTTGCACTTGATAACATCCTTTATCTGCGAAGGAAGAGTAAGTTTTTTCTTTTCACAAAGAACCTCATCCTTGATAATGTTGACAGTGATATCAGGGTCGATATAGCCAAGCACTTCAAGGTCTACATCCATTTCCGAGTCGATTTTAATAATATCTTTATGACCCATTTTTTTGCTGCTGACGTTCTTTATTATCGCAACGGTGCAGTCAAGCTTATCAAGCTCAAGGTGATAATAAACTTCCATGCTCTTGCCGGCTTTGATATGGTCAATAACAACGCCGTTTTTGATTGAATCAATATGCATTTATTCCACCTCCAGAAGTTTAAGGATAAGCGCCATGCGGATAAACTTGCCGTTGAGCACCTGCCTGAAATAGCAGGCTCTGGGGTCCGCATCAACAGAAGTGTGAATTTCATTGACTCTGGGAAGCGGATGAAGAATCGCAAGGTCATCCTTTGCATTCTCAAGCTTTTTGGGAGTGAGAATGTAGCTGTCCTTAAGTCTTAAATAATCTTCTTCATTGAAAAAGCGCTCACGCTGAACACGTGTCATATAAAGAATGTCAAGCTTGGGCATACTGCCTTCAAGGTCTGTTGTTTCGGTATATTTGATACCCTTAACATCAAGAAGGTCCTTTTTAAGGTATCCGGGAAGCTTGAGTTCATCGGGTGAAATAAGAACAAATTCAATTCCCGTATATCTTGAAAGAGCTTCGATAAGCGAATGAACGGTTCTGCCGAATTTAAGGTCACCGCAGAAACCGACGGTCAGATTATTGAGTCTGCCTTTCTCTCGCTTGATTGTGAGAAGGTCGGTAAGAGTCTGGGTGGGATGATTGTGACCGCCGTCACCCGCATTGATAATAGGAACGCTTGCCGCCATTGAAGCAACAAGGGGTGCACCCTCTTTGGGATGGCGCATTGCGATAATATCGGCATAACAGCTTACCGTTCTTGCGGTGTCGGCAACGCTTTCGCCTTTTGCAGCGGAGGATGAATTGGCTTCCGAGAAGCCAAGAACGGAGCCGCCGAGTTCATACATAGCCGCTTCAAAGCTGAGGCGGGTTCTTGTTGAAGGTTCAAAGAAAAGAGTTGCAAGTTTCTTATATCTGCATTTTTCTCTGTATTCTTCGGGGCGCGCAATTATATCCTCTGCAACGGCGATAAGCTCGTCGATTTCATCGGTTGTGAGCGAAAGAATGTCTATAAGACTTCTCATTTTGCTCCCCCTATCCAGCTTTCATCGGAGGGGTTATTTCTGAAAGCAATAAGTCTTGCAACGTCTTCGGGCTTGATATAGCCGATTTCTGCCGCTACTTCTGCAATCACGTCAAGGTTTGTAAGGCTTACGTTTTTAACATCAGCTGCTGCGAGTCTGTCAAGACCCTTCTTCATACCGTAGGTGAAGATGCTTGCGATACCGAGAACTTCTGCACCCGCGTCGCGAAGAGCTTCAACAACTTCGATAACGCTGCCGCCTGTTGAAATAAGGTCTTCAACAACAACAACCTTCTGACCCTTTTCGAGTTTACCTTCGATCTGGTTTCCTCTGCCGTGGTCCTTTGCGCCTGAGCGAACATAACCCATAGGCATATCAAGCATATGAGCGGTGATAGCTGCGTGAGCAATACCTGCGGTTGAAGTACGCATAAGCACTTCTGCTTCGGGATAATGCTCTTTAACAATTGCTTCAAGACCCTTTTCAACATCTGTACGCACTGCGGGAGCGGTCAGAGTGAGTCTGTTGTCACAATAAATAGGGCTTTTGATTCCGCTTGCCCATGTGAAGGGCTCTTCGGGGCGAAGAAAAACCGCACCGATTGAAAGCAAATCTTTTGCAATAAGTTTCTGCATAATATATAACCTCCTGAGAATTATTTACAATTCAATTAACCTACGAATTCGGCAACACATCTTCTGTAAGCTGCAACGGGATCTTCTGCAGCCGTGATGGGTCTGCCGACAACGATATAATCCGAGCCGAGCTCCTTTGCTTTTTCGGGAGTTGTTACTCTTACCTGATCTCCGATATCGCCGTCTGCAAAACGCACACCGGGAGTAACGGTAAGGAACTTTGAACCGCATCTGTCATGAACCTTGCCTGCTTCAAGAGGAGAACAGACAACTCCGTCGAGACCTGCCTTTTCGGCATTTGATGCATAGTGCATAACAACTTCGTCAAGAGGCTTGTCAATAAGAAGCTGTTCTCTCATTCTTTCTTCGCTTGTTGAAGTGAGCTGAGTTACGGCAATGAGAAGAGGACGGGTGCCGTCGGGCTTTGTCAAGCCTTCAATAGCAGCCTGCATCATTTCGATAGTGCCGCTTGCATGAAGGTTGGTCATATCAACATCAAGACCGCTGAGAACGCTCATTGCCTTCTTGACTGTGTTGGGAATATCGCAAAGCTTGAGGTCAAGAAAAATCTTATGTCCTCTCTCTTTGATTTCTTTGACAATCGAG
>JAZNHM010000141.1:0-2085 GCA_045576955.1 Acutalibacteraceae bacterium
ATGTGTATTTCGGAACATAATGTTCGGTATTATCGTAGCTGATTGTATGTCTACTTACAATATATGATTTTAACAATTTGTTTGCTACTGAACAAAATACAAATAATGTATGGAGGGTATTATGGACAGAAGACAGAGAAAAACAAGAATAGCTGTTTTTAAAGCTTTTTCGGAGTTGTTGTCTGAGAAAAATGTTAACCGCATTACGGTAGAGGATATTATCGAAAGAGCAGATATTGGTAGGTCAACATTCTATGCTCATTTCGAAACAAAGGATTATCTTCAAAAGGAGCTGTGTGAAGAATTATTTTGCCATATTTTTGATTCGATGATCGATTCTTCAAACGGACACACGCATATTTTTGAGTGCGATGCACCCGATTCGGTTTATCTTCACTTATTTCGCCACCTGAAGAAGAACGATAATAATATTCTTGATTTACTTTCGGGTGAGAATAATGAGATGTTTCTGAATTATTTTAAAGCAGGACTCTTTGAATTGATATGCACTCAGGGTGAATTGATCAATAAATCTGCTTTTGACGGACTTCCCGATGATTTTCTTGCGAATCACATAGTATCAACTTTTGTTGAAACAGTCAGATGGTGGGTAAAAAACCGATGCCGTCAGTCACCAGAAGAAATAACCGGATATTTTCTGATTGCCGTAAATGCAAAATGAGCTGTGAAATAAATCACAGCTCATTTTTTTAGCTATTTAATTACAGCTTCATTGCAACGTCCCAAGCGCCCCAGATAACGGTACGGAGATTGCCGTCCTTAGCTGCGTCACCGATAACGTGAACGTGCTTGCCCTTGGGTGCGAGGGGAGTGGGAACATAACCGACAGACATAATAACGGAATCTGCGGGGATGTCGAATACTTTTCCTTCTTTATCCTTAACCTTAACACTGCCGTTGTTGATTTCACAGAGTGAAGTTTCAAGATGAACGGGAACTTTGTTTGTCTTGAAGAAATCTCTGAGATAGCTTGTGTTTGCAAGTGCAACACCGGGAGTTGTTACAAGGTCATCCTGCATTTCGATGATTGTGGGTTTCTTGCCCTGGAGATAAAGGTCATAAGCGATTTCACATCCTGTAAGACCGCCGCCGATAATTGTAACGTTTTCGCCGACCTCTGCTTTGCCGAGAAGGAAGTCAACAGCTTCAATTGCTGTATCAGCGCCCTTAACGGGAATCTTTCTTGCCTTTGAACCGGTTGCAACGATAACTTCGTCAGCACCGAGAGCGTTGATGTCCTTAACCTCTGTGTTCATCTTGATTTCGATGGGATGCTTTGCAACTTCACGGATATACCAAGCAATATGGTCACGGTCCTTTTCTTTATATGAGGGAGCAGCTGCTGCGATGAACACACCGCCGAGCTTGTCGCTCTTTTCATAAATAGTAACCTTATGACCGCGCTTTGCACAAACGATAGCAGCTTCCATACCGCCGATACCGCCGCCGATAACAGCAATATTCTTTGCTTTCTTTGCGGGCTTGATGTTATATTTCTTGGACTGCATTGTCTGGGGATTAAGAGCGCAACGTGAAAGACCCATTGTGTCTGTAAGGTCCTGGGTGTTAGCATGACCCTTTGAGGTTGAGAAGTTGAAGCAAGCGCTATGGCAGCAGATGCAAGGTTTGATATCTTCGATTCTGTCTTCGATAAGTTTTGTTATCCATTCAGGGTCGGTAAGGAACTGACGTGCAACGCCGACACCGTCGATTTTGCCTTCTGCAATAGCCTGTGCACCGACATCGGGTTCCATACGGCCTGCGCAAACAACGGGAATGTCAACAAACTTCTTGATGTGTGCAACATCTTCGAGGTTGCAGTTCTGGGGCATATACATAGGGGGATGTGCCCAGTACCATGAGTCGTATGTACCGTTATCTGCGTTAAGCATATCGTAGCCTGCATCCTGAAGGTACTTTGCAGCCTTTTCGGATTCGGGCATAGCACGACCAACTTCTTTATAATCTTCGCCGGGCATTGCACCTTCGCAGAAGCCCTTCATCTTTGATTCAACCGAGTAACGGAGTGAAACGGGATAATCGTTGCCGCAAGCTTCTTTGATT
>JAZNHM010000142.1:0-28076 GCA_045576955.1 Acutalibacteraceae bacterium
TGATGTGCATACCCGTCTGCTCTTCGCATTCAAAGGATACGCCCGGTCCGCTGGTTTCGGTAAGACCGTAGATGTCATATGCCTTGATGCCGAGTGACTTCTCGATGTCACGGCGCATTTCTTCGGTCCAGGGTTCGGCGCCGAAGATGCCTGCCTTAAGGTCGATATCATCGGGAGTAAGACCCATTTCCTTGAGGGTTTCGCCGATGTAAGCTGCATATGAAGGTGTGCAGCAAATGATTGTTGAGTGAAGATCCTGCATAAACTGAATCTGACGCTCTGTGTTACCCGATGACATCGGAAGAGTCAGACAACCTACCTTGTGAGAACCGCCATTAAGACCTGCACCACCGGTGAAAAGGCCGTAGCCGTAAGCAACCTGACAAACATCTCCGTCTGTACCGCCTGCAGCAACAATTGCACGTGCACAGCAATCTTCCCAAAGATTAATGTCATTTTGGGTATAGAACGCAACAACGCGGCGGCCTGTTGTGCCGCTTGTCGACTGAATTCTTACGCAATCCTTAAGATCTGTACCGAGAAGTCCGTAGGGATACGCATCTCTGAGGTCTGCCTTAGTAAGGAACGGAAGCTTGTTCAAATCATCAATGGACTTAATATCATCGGGAGTAACGCCCTTTTCATCCATCATATCGCGGTAATATTTAACGTTTTCGTAAACGTGCTTAACCTGCTTTACGAGTTTTTCGCTCTGAATCGCTTTTAATTCTTCAACCGATGCGGTTTCGATTTCAGGCTGGAAATAATTGCTCATTGGTAACACTTCCTTTTTTATTTTTAGTAACCGCTGATTAAATCGTGTCGCGATTATCAGCGGGATTTGTTCAGATATTATATCCCATTTCAAATGCCTTGAGGTTGAGTTCAAGGAATTTTGTAGGAACGCTCGCTTTGAGTGCATCTATCCACTTTTCTTTGGATACCACCGGCATATTCTTCGCCATTGCGCCGATAAGAACAACGTTGACAGCCTTTGCCGTGCCTGCTTCAACAGCCATAGGAAGAGCATCTATTTCTTCAACGTCAGCACCTGCGGTTCTGAGAGCGTCAAGGATTCCATCGGGATATTCAGCCGCACCCATAACAACGGGCATAGGGTCAATCTGCTGGGTGTTCACAATAAGCTTGCCGTCAGGCTTGAGATATTCAATCCATCTTGCAGCTTCAAGCTGTTCAAAAGCAAGAACGATATCTGCTTCGCCTTTTTCGATAATGGGGGAAGCAACATTTTCGCCGTAGCGTACATATGTTACAACGGAACCGCCTCTCTGGCTCATTCCGTGCACTTCGGAAACTTTTACATCATAACCGCAATCGAGAAGAGCGGTTCCGAGAATACGGCTTGCGAGCAGAGTACCCTGACCGCCTACGCCGACTATCATAATTGATTTGTTCATAGTATCTCTCCTCCCCTTTTATTCTTCGATTGCATCAAATTTGCAAAGCTGACTGCAAACTTTGCATCCGAGGCACTGAGTGAAGTCGATGTGTGCCTTGCCGTCTTTCATGCTGATAGCGGGGCAACCTATCTTCATGCACATCTTACAGGACTTACACTTTTCGGTGTTGACCTTAAGAGGCGGGTTGTGCTTGACGGTTTTGAGAAGAGCACACGGTCTTCTCGAAATAACAACTGCGGGGCCGTCAGCTTCAAGAGCCTTTTTGATGCCTTCTTTGGTTTCTGCAAGATTATAAGGATCAACAACAATAACAGTTTCGATTCCTACTGCCTCTGCAAGTTTCTCAAGGCTTACTGCATTTGCAGGCTCGCCCTTGATATTCTTGCCGGTTGTGGGATTCTGCTGATGACCGGTCATACCGGTGATTGAGTTGTCGAGGATAATAACAACCGAATCGGTTGCATTATATGCTATGTTAATAAGACCAGTTACACCCGAGTGGATGAAGGTTGAGTCACCGATAACTGCAACACTCTTCTTTGCGTTTTCAGGGTTTGCGGCATTTCTTCCGTGAAGAGCAGATACCGACGCGCCCATGCAAAGAACGGTATCAATCATCCCGAGAGGCTGAGCTGAGCCGAGAGTGTAACATCCGATGTCGCCGCTTACGGTAACATTGAGCTGCTTGAGTGCATAGAAAAGTCCTCTGTGGGGACAGCCTGCACAAAGCACGGGAGGTCTGGGAACAATGTTCACATCAGCCTTGAGGCTTTCTGTTTCTTTGCCGAGGATAACCTTTGAGATAAGACTCTGTGAATATTCACCCTGGAGAGTGAATGCTTCCTTGCCGATAACGTCGATTCCATTCTTGCGGCAATGAGTTTCGATATAATCGTCAAGCTCTTCAAGAACATAAACCTTTTCACATTCAGCAGCAAAATCCTTGATAAGCTGAACAGGAAGAGGATATACGCAACCAAGCTTGAGATATGATGCGTTTTCGCCGAGAGCTTCTTTTGCGTACTGATAACAGATGCCCGAGGTAATAACGCCGATTTTTTTGCTGTTATATTCAACCTTGTTGAGTCCGTTTTCAACAGCTTCCTTTTCGCAGTAAGCTGTCTGGTCAAGAACTCTCTGTTCAACGGCAACGTGCTTTACCTTTGCAAAAGCGGGAACCATAACATATTTCTGAGGGTTCTTTGTATATTCTTTAAGTCCGTTATCAACTCTTTCCGAAACGGGAGCAACGCTTCTTGAATGAGCAACTCTTGTTGTAAGTCTGATGATAACAGGAGTGTCGAATTTCTCTGAAAGATCGAATGCTCTCTTTGTGAAATCAAGGCATTCAGCAGAATCAGAAGGCTCAAGCATCATTGTTTTTGAGCCGAGTGCGTAGTGCCTTGAATCCTGCTCGTTTTGAGATGAGTGCATTCCGGGGTCATCTGCAACAAGGATAACCATACCTGCGTTAACGCCCGTATACGATGCGGTGAAAAGAGGGTCTGCCGCTACATTAAGACCAACGTGTTTCATCGCACAGAATGAACGCGCACCTGCTACGCTTGCACCGAATGCAACTTCGCAAGCAACCTTTTCGTTAGGTGCCCATTCGGAAAAAATTTCATCATATGTTGCAGCAAACTCCGTGACCTCTGTGCTGGGGGTGCCGGGATAGCTCGAAACTACACGGCAGCCTGCTTCGTAGAGACCTCTTGCGACCGCTTCGTTACCTAAAAAAAGTTTCAACTGGGTTTCCTCCTAAAATTCATAAAACGCTTTTGCTTTTATGTATAATAATATTCTATTATATATTATAATATCTATATGTTCAAATTACAATAGAAAATGTCACAAAAAAACAACAGAATATTATCAAAAAACTTACTTATCAAGCTTCATTTCAACCTGAGAAGCAACCAGACTTTCACCGCAGTAAATCTTGCGAAGCTTCGGCTTTTCTATTTTACCAGTCGGATTTCTGGGAACTTCTGCAAAAATCAGCTTATGCGGACGCTTATATCTGGGAAGATCACGGCAGAAATCGTTGATATCTTCTTCGTCTGCTTTGCAACCTTCTTTGAGTTCAATAATCGCTGCTGCAATTTCGCCGAGTCTTGGGTCAGGAAGACCGATAACCGCAACATCCTTGATTGCATCGTGCTTACGGAGGAAGTCTTCAATCTGAACGGGATAAAGATTTTCACCGCCCGAAATAATAACGTCCTTCTTACGGTCAACGAGGAAAATAAATCCATCCTCATCCTCCTGTGCCATATCTCCCGTGAAGAGCCAATCTCCGTGAAGAACTTCGTTTGTCGCTTTTTCGTCATTGAAATAGCAAAGCATAACGCCGGGGCCCTTAACTGCAAGTTCGCCGACTTCGCCCTTTGCAACCTCATTGCCGTTTTCGTCAACTATCTTGGTTTCCCAGCCGTAACCGGCTTTACCGATTGCACCAACCTTGTGAACATTGTCAACACCAAGGTGAACACAGCCGGGGCCGATTGATTCGCTAAGACCGTAGTTAGTGTCATACTTATGGTGCGGGAACTTCTCAAGCCATCTCTTGATAAGGCTTGGAGGAACGGGCTGTGCGCCGATATGCATAAGTCTCCACTGAGAAAGATCATATCTTTCAAGGTCTATATCGCCTCTGTCAATTGCATCGAGGATATCCTGCGCCCAGGGCACAAGAAGCCATACAATTGAGCATTTTTCTTCGGAAACAGCTTTGATAATCCATTCGGGTTTTGCTCCCTTAAGAAGAACAGCCTTGCCACCAACAAGGAGAGAACCGAACCAATGCATCTTTGCTCCTGTATGATAGAGAGGCGGAATGCAGAGGAAAACATCGTCTTTGGTCTGCATATGATGATTCTGCTCAACCTTGCACGAATGAACAAGTGCTTTGTGCGCATGAAGAATAGCTTTTGGGAAACCGGTTGTTCCCGATGAAAAGTAAATTGCGGCATATTCATTGTCAGTAACCGCAACATCTGGTTTCTTTGATGTGCAGTATGTTACAAGCTTACTGTAGCTTTCTGCAAAAGTGGGACAGTCGTTGCCGATATAAAACTTAAGTCTTACATCGGGAATACGGTCGCAAATCTGCTCCATACGGCCTGTAAATTCAGGGCCAAAAACGATTGCATCGCTTTCCGAAAGTTTAAGACAATATTTGATTTCGTCTGCGGTATAACGGTAGTTAAGAGGAACAACAAGAGCACCTGTCTTAAGAATACCGAAATAAATCGGAAGGTATTCAATACAGTTCATAAGAAGAATGGCAACCCTGTCGCCTTTCTTTATTCCTCGTGAAAGAAGAAGATTGGCAAAGCGATTAGCTCTTTTGTCAAAATCTTCCCAAGTGATTTCACTTCTTCCGTTTCCGTTTGAGCCCTGCTCAATAAGCGAATATTCACGCCATGTGACACGGCTTTTCTCCTGAAGTTCGGGGTTGATTTCTACAAGTGCAACATCTTCGGGATAAAGTTTCGCGTTTTGTTCAAGAAATTCTGTAATAGGCATATTTATCATTCCTTAAAAATTAGTTTCTTTTGGTATTTAAAGCTTTAAAGCTTTTATGTGTTAAAGCGTATTGCTATAATACTATAATATGCATTATTTGTCAATAGTCAAACGGATATTTTCTCAAAAAAAGAACCTCCGAATTCTGCACTCGGAGGTTCCGTATAAATATGCGTAATTAATATTGATTTTTAGATAAGACCCTGAGCCATCATTGCATCGGCAACCTTGATGAAACCTGCAATGTTTGCACCTGCAACAAGATCATAGCCAAGACCGTACTGCTCTGCTGCAAAAGCTGAATTATCGTGGATATCCTTCATAATCTGCTTGAGTTTTGTATCAACTTCTTCTGCAGTCCAGCTGTATCTCATTGAGTTCTGGCTCATTTCAAGAGCTGAAACGGCAACACCGCCTGCGTTAACCGCCTTTGATGGAGCAACAGCCTTACAGTTTGCCTTAAGATAGGCAAGAGCGTCGTTTGTTGTGGGCATATTTGCAACTTCGATGTAGTAAGGAACGCCGTTTGCAACAATCTTTTCAGCCTGCTCCATATTGATTTCGTTCTGAGTTGCACAAGGCATTGCAACATCAACCTTAACACCCCAAGGCTTTTCGCCGGGGAAGAACTGTGCGCCGAACTTGTCTGCGTAATCCTGAACCTTATCTCTGCCGGATGCACGCATTTCAAGCATATAGTCAATCTTTTCGAGGGTGTTGATACCATCCTCATCATAAACATAACCGTCGGGGCCTGAAATTGTAACAACCTTGCCACCGAGCTCTGTAATCTTCTTTACTGCACCCCAGGCAACATTACCGAAGCCTGAAATTGCAAAAGTCTTGCCCTTGATTTCTTCACCAAAATGCTTGAGCATCTCAACTGCATAATATGTTGCACCAAAGCCAGTTGCTTCGGGTCTGATGAGTGAACCGCCGTAAGGAAGACCCTTGCCGGTAAGAACGCCGTTTTCGAAAGCGCCCTTAATACGTCTGTACTGACCGTAAAGATAACCGATCTCTCTGCCGCCTACACCGATATCACCTGCTGGAACGTCAACATCGGGACCAATGTGTCTGTAAAGTTCCGTCATAAAAGCCTGGCAGAAACGAAGAATTTCTGCATCGCTCTTACCTCTGGGGTCGAAATCGGAGCCACCCTTTGCACCGCCGATAGGAAGACCTGTAAGGCTGTTTTTGAAAGTCTGCTCAAAACCGAGGAACTTCATAATACCAATATATACCGAAGGATGGAAGCGCAGACCGCCCTTATAAGGACCGATTGCTCCATTGAACTGAACTCTGTAACCTGTGTTTACGTTAACCTTGCCGCTATCATCAACCCAAGTAACTCTGAAAGTAATCTGTCTTTCGGGTTCAGCCATTCTTTCAAGCAAAGCATTTGCTTCGTATTCGGGATGCTGTTCGATAACGGGAGCAATTGATTCAAAAACCTCTGTTACGGTCTGAACAAACTCAGGCTCTCTCACATACTTTTTTGCCACCTGGTCGATGACTCTTTCTACATAACTCAAAAATAACACTCCTTCTATAAATCGCTGCAACAATTACAGCATCAAAAATTTACTGCTTTAATGCAGAAAAACTGCTTGCATAACATTTTATACCCAACACTCTCAAAATGCAACAAAAATTATTGTAACTTTCATTATTTTGTAAGATTTCATAAAAATGCCACTAAAAAGCTCGCCATTTTGCAACGATTGATGATAAGACTTTCAAGATTTCCTGCATTTTACGCATAAATATGCAATTTATCCGTCATAAAATATTTTGGGTTTCTACTTGATTTGATTTAAAGAGTGATATATAATAATAAATAGTTATGCAATCCTCCGTTTTATCAAAACGGAACGAAAGGGTGTTTGAATTGAAGAGAGTCGGTTTTGACAATGCTGTTTATATCAGCAAGCAATCCGAACAAATCAGAAAAAGAATTAACGAGTTCGGCGGCAAGCAAAAACTTGAATTCGGCGGCAAGCTTTTTGATGACTATCACGCATCCCGTGTGCTTCCCGGATTTGCTCCCGACAGCAAGCTCCAGATGCTCAAAAGCATTGCAGAAAATGTTGAAGTTGTTATTGTTATCAGCTCGGGCGATATCGAAAGCAACAAGATGCGCCGCGACCTCGGAATAACCTATGATGTTGACGTACTCAGACTCATCGATGCTTACAGAGCATCAGGTCTTTATGTCGGCAGTGTTGTTCTCTCTCAATTCAAAGGTCAGCCCGCCGCTCAGGCCTTCAAGGAAAAGCTTGAACAGCTCGGAATCCGGGTTTTCATCCAATATCCCATTGACGGATATCCTTATAATGTTGCACATATCGTAAGCGACGCAGGTTTCGGTAAAAACGATTTCATAGAAACAACCCGACCTCTCGTTGTTATTACCGCACCCGGTCCCGGAAGCGGCAAAATGTCCACCTGCCTTTCACAGCTTTATCACGAAAATCAGCGCGGCAACAAAGCGGGTTATGCAAAATTTGAAACCTTCCCTGTGTGGAATCTTCCCCTCAAGCATCCTGTCAATCTTGCCTATGAAGCTGCAACGGCAGACCTCAACGACGTTAATATGATTGACCCTTATCACCTTGAAGCTTACGGCGAGACTACCGTCAACTATAACAGAGACGTTGAAGTTTTCCCCGTACTTAACGCTATTTTCGAAAAAATCGAAGGCATCAGTCCCTATAAATCACCCACAGATATGGGCGTAAATATGGCAGGATATGCAATCTGCGACAGTGATGCTGTAATAGAAGCCTCAAAAGAAGAGATTGTACGCAGATACTTTGCAGCACTCTGCGACGCATCAACCGGCAGAGGAAAACAGGAGGCGGTTGATAAAATTGTCAGCCTCATGAATCAAGCCGGTGTCAGCATTGAGGACAGAAAGGTTATCAAAGCAGCTCTTGACAGAAGCGAAGAAACAGAAGGACAGCCGGCTGTTGCAATTGAGCTTCCCGACGGCAGGATTGTTACGGGTAAAACCTCAAATCTTCTTGGTGCATCAAGCGCAGCGCTTCTCAATGCCGCTAAAGCAATTGCAGGACTTCCCGAGGACTTGCTTATGATTGCCCCCTCAATAATCGAGCCTATTCAGGAATTGAAAACCGGTATTCTCAAAGGTCATAACCCCAGACTTCATTCAGACGAAACTCTGATTGCTCTTTCAATGAGTGCAAACACCAACCCCGTAGCAAAGAAAGCACTCGATGCAATCAAAGAACTCAAAGGCTGCGAAGCTCATTCAACAGTCATTCTTTCGCAGGTGGATTCGGATGTATACAGAAAAATCGGACTCAACCTTACTTGTGAGCCGAGATATCAAACCAAAAAGCTCTATCACAAATAAATCAAGCAAAAGCCTATGCCGTTACAATTGTAACAGTATAGGCTTTTTATATTGATATAAAAATTTTCATATGATAAAATTATACATATTTAGTTAACAGGAGAACAAATATGGATAAAAAGATTATTGTTGCAGGTCTCGGTCACGGCGGTATTGCCGCTGCTGCGCTTATTGCTAAACAGGGTTACGACGTTACGGTTTACGAAATGAAAAGCGAAGGCACCCTCGGATATGACTGGACAGATATCTTTGCACCTCAGGCACTCGAAATCGCAGGTATGAAAATGCCTCCCGAAGATAAATATGAATACAAAGAGGATATGACATTCTTCAATCCCTCTTTCACAAAGAAACTTCAGCAGCACGTTCCCGAGGATAAGCTCGAAATCAAGATGGAACGCAGAGATATTTATGAGCATTTCATTAACAACGCGATTGAAAACGGGGTAAAAATTGTTTATGACTGCGAGGTTAAAGGTCCCATCGTTCTCGGCAACAGAGTAGTTGGTATTAAAACAGAAAAAGGTGATTTCTACGGCGAACTTGTTATCGATGCATGTGGCATGAGATCGCCCGTGCGTTCCAATCTCCCCTCTTCATTCGGAATTGACAAAGAAATAGGCGACGGCGAAAGAATCTGCATTTACAGAGCTTTTTTCAACATCGGCAGCGATGAGGAAGCAGAAGCCAAATTCAAGGTTATGCTCTTCCCCGGCGGAGTCAAAGGCATCGGCTGGATTGCATCTGAAGAAAAATATACAGACCTTCTCATCGGCAGATTTGAAGATTTTGATATGGACGAAGTTGAAAGATTCTCCGATTTTCTCCGAGAAACCAATCCCCGTCTTGGCAAAGAAAAACTTAGGGGCGGTCAGTTTGTTGAAATTCCCGTACGTCAGCCTCCCGCAATTATGATTGCAGACGGATATGCCGCCATTGGCGACAGCGCATTTATGACTGTTCCTCTTATCGGTTCGGGAATTGCAAACAGTCTTAAAGCCGCAAAGATTCTTTCTGACACTGTTGCCGCAGATAAAGAAGGCTCCTTCAGCGCCGAAACTCTCTGGAAATACCAAACAGGATACTATAAAGTTCTCGGTAACGGTCTTGCGCCGCTTGCTTGCATTAAGCTGATGCTTCTCACACTTACTCCTGAAGAAATCGACTTTGTTTTCGAAAAAGAGATTCTTACCGATGACCTCATCACAATCGGTGCGGATTTCACGGGCATCAGCAATGTTATGAAGTTTGACCCCAAAGACCTTGCTAACAAAGCAAAACAGGTTTGCAGCGACCCAGAACTCATTAAAAAGATTATCAACTGCGGTGTTCGCATCGGTAAGGTTTCTGCTGCTTGTACAATGATGCCTAAGAAGTGGAACGAAAGCCGTGTTAAGGCTTGGGCAAAAGTATATAATTATGCTTTTAAATAAAAATATAAAACCGACGGAATTCTGAACAGGTATGTAAAAAACGGACAATAAAAAAACACCCTCCTATGGTAGAATTAAAGAAACTACCATAGGAGGATTTTTATGCGCAGAATTTACAGGCATATTAAACTGTATGAAAAAGAAATATTAGAGCTTAAAGAACAGGGAGTTACCCTGCCAAAAATCGAAAAAAGATATGGATTTACATATGAACAAGTACATAACTTCATCAGCAGATATAACCGCAATCAACGTAAGTTAGCATCAGGAATAGCCATAAAACCAAAAGGCATACTACGAAAGGACGAAAACGAATTACCGCCATCCATTCAACAATTAAGCAAGCTTACTCAGTTGCAGTATGAAATTGCAAGTAAAGATAGATATGCCAAAAGATTGGAAATAGAAAACGAACTGAAAAACGAAGTCGGTATATCGCTTAAAAGTTAATATTTTCTGCCACAGGGGTGTTTTTGTACTATCCGCACAATTCGGGGCAGTTCATTGTAACCTCGGGGTTGTTTTTTAAAAGTTATTAAGGTCTTCAATTGTAGGTACAGAAGCATCCGCACCCATTCTGCTGACTGCTATGCTTCCCGCTTTGTTGCCCATATCGCAGGCAGCATAAATATCACCGCTGCGGATAAATTCAAGCGCCATTGCTGCCGTAAAGCAATCACCCGCCGCAGTTGTATCAACAACCTTTGTCGGGTATGAAGGCATGAGACGGAGTTTTTGACCATCCCATACGGAGCATCCTCTTTCGCCGAGTTTCAGTACAGCATACTTAGCTTTGCTTCTTTCAAGAAGAATTTTTGATGCTTCAAGTATGTCGGATTCACTTTCGGGGTAAATTCCTGTAAGTGCCTTAGTTTCGCTTTCATTCGGAGTAATTACTGTTGCGCCCTGCATTTTTTCAAGAGCAAAATTCTTTGCAGGTCCACAATCAATAACCGTAACTATATTATTTTTCACCGCTTTATTAACACATTCGGTGACAACTTTTTCATCCGTTTCAAACTGAACAAGCAAAAGGTCAAGTTCATCCGTAATACACTCGGCAGCTTCGTTTGCATCAATTTCAGCATTCGCGCCTTCATAAACAACAATTCTGTTTCTTCCTTCGCCGTCAAGAATAATGACAGCAAGACCCGTTTGCGTTCCTTCAGTGGATACGCCCGAAACATCAATACCGTTTTTAACAAGATTATCAATAAGCTGTCTGCCGTTTTCGTCATCAGCAACCTTACCGATCATCTTTGTTTTTGCACCGAGGCGAGCAAGTGCTGTTGCCTGATTTGCGCCCTTTCCTCCGTTTGCGTAGCCGTAAGATGTTCCCGTCAGGTTTTCACCGACATCGGGAACTTTTTGCATATTCAGAATCATGTCCATATTGATGCTACCTGCAACAGCAGCCTTGATTTCAGAATACATCGGCTTCAACCGCCTTTCTGAAATCCTCTGCCGCAAGGCTTATGCTCTTTTCTTTCAAAAACAGACTGCTTGTTCCGAGAACAAAGATATCTGCGCCGCATTTACTGAGTTTCACACCGTTTTCAACGCTGATATTTCCGTCAACCTCGATGGGGACATCTCCGCATCCCCATTTATTGAGAAGCCTGCGTGCTTCGGCAGTCTTTCTTTCTGCCGCCACAAAAAGCTTCTGCCCTGCAAAGCCGGGGCTAACGGTCATAATAAGTGCCATATCGATATAATCGGTAAGATACTGCATACTTTCAAGCGGAGTCTGTGGATTGAGCGCAAGACCCGCTTTGATTCCTCTGTTTTTTATCTGTTCAAGTGTGCGGTGAATATGAATATCCGATTCATAATGAACGCACAAAATGTCATTTTTATCGAGCTTCATTCTGTCGATGAATTCCGAAGGCTTATTCACCATCATGTGAACATCAAGAGGTATATCAGTAATTTCTTTTATCGCATTAACAAGATCGAAACCGAGAGTGATATTAGGAACAAAACTGCCGTCCATAATGTCAAGGTGAAGATAGTCAATTCCTGCTTTTTTAAGCTCATCAACACTTTCACGCAGATTCATCAGATCCGCACACATAAGAGATGCCGATAAATATTTTTTCATTACTTTTCTCCTTTATTTGCACGACTGTACCGCTTCGTATGCCATTTGGGGATAATCTGTCATAATACAGTCGGCTCCGTTTTCAGTAAGCAAAACAATATCTTCTTCGTTGTTAATTGTCCAATACTGAACGGCAATATCATTCTTATGAGCATAATTAAGCATCTCTCTTGTACCGAGATTGATAATATTATCAAGTGCACTTTCGCCATAAGGAATCTGCAATGCAACATAAGACGGGCTTACATCCTGCAAATCCCAATCCATTCTGAAATAGAAGTAAAACTGTATCGCTTCTATCGCATCGGCTGTCCTTGAAATTTCGGGATATTTTGCTTTCATATAGGCAGATGTATCGGGTGCGAAGGTTGACCAGATAACTCTGTCCTGAAGATTTCTTTCGGTTATTATCGAATAAAGCTTATCCGCCGCCTTATAGCTGTTAATACCGATGCTTTTTATTTCTATAACATAATTATACTTCTTGCCGTTGCTGTTTGCTTCGACATAATCAATAACCTTGTCGCAGGTAACAACTCTGAGATTATAGGGAATATCGTCACCCCTGAGACCACGGTAAGGGTAATCACCATTGACCTTGAAGTTCTCACCGAGATTAAGAACCTGAACCTCTTCGAAAGTAAAAGAAGAAACAAAATTATTCTCCTTGCCAAAAGCTTCAACGGCATTTGATGTTCCGTCATATGTAAGATCGTGAAGAAGAACAAGTTCACCGTCTTTGGTTATCTGAACATCGAATTCAAGGGTGTCAACGCCAAGTGAAGCGCCTTGCTCAACAATGTTTTCAAATGCCATAAGCGTATTCTGCGGTGCAACGCCTCCGCCTGAACGGTGAGCGGAGATATCGGGGTCAAGGTATTCGGTGATATAAGGGTTGGTTGATTCGGGATAAGTTTCAACGGGTGTGTTCGGGTCGCCCGCATCACCCATCGAGAGCATAATCGGAATAAGCATAACAGCGGCAACCACACCGTGAAAAGCATTTTTGAACAGTAAGAACAAGGATGACATTTATCATTTCTCCTTTTTAAATCTGAGGAATTTCAATGGGTACGCCGCCCTGAACAGCTGAATCGTGAGCAAGGATACCGGGAAGTGACATGTTTATCGCAAATTCAACATCAAGCTCGGGTTTTCTGCCTTCAACAAGACAGTTGATAAATTCCTTAACCATTTTTCCGTCCGCACCGCCGTGACCGCTTGAATCCTCGCCTTCATAGCAGGTTGTAACAGGAATATCAATCTTTGAGTTTGCGCCAAATGTGCCGGGCACGCTGTAAAGACTTGCAAGAGAATGTGCGTTATCAACAACCTTTGTTCTGTCGGTTTCAATTGTACCTCTTGTGCCGCAGATACGGTAATTGTGGTCATAACTTGTGTAAGCACCGAAGCTGACAAGGAGTCTGATAACGGCTCCCTTTGCAGTTTTGAAAAGTGCAACGCCCGTTTCCTTGCGTTCGGGAGTATAGGGGTCATAATGAACGTCAGCTTCCATACAGGTAACGCTGACAACTCGGTCATTCATAACATAAAGAAGAGGACCAAGTTCGTGAGTAAGATAACGGATAGCAGGCTGATATGTTCTCCAATGGCCCTCGGGGTAATATGTGGGGGAAAATTCATCGGGATTGAGTGCGTGAAGATATTCGGCCTCCGCATATGCGATTTCACCGAAAAGTCCGTCCTCATGCATCTTCTTCCAGGTTTCAATAAATGCCCAGAAACAGCAGTTTTCTGCAGCCATATAGGTAAGTTCGGGGTGAGCCTCACAAGCCGCCTTGAGCTCTCTTGCTTCTTCAACGGAATTTACCGAAGGAATTTCGCAGAGAACGTGCTTACCTGCATCAAAAGCTTTGATAACGATAGGAACGTGATAAACAGCCTCTGTTGCAACGATAACCGCATCAATATCCGACTTGAGGAATTCATCATAATCACTGAACTGAATAAGATTAGGATCATTGACTGCCTCTGCAAGCTCTTCGTAACCTGATTTAAGAATAGCGGGGTTGTGGTCACAAACGGAAACAAGCTTTGCATTTTTTACTCCTGCAAGACATCTTGCAACAGCAGTGCCTCTGCCGAGACCAACAACACCGACTTTTATAATTTTTTCACTCATGACAATTCTCCTTTGATGTTTTGAAGTGCCGAACGCACATATAAATTTATTATATAACAAAATTTGCTTTTTGTCATCATCAATATGTTGAAAATTTATTTTTTTTGTTATATACTTCTCATTAGCGAAACATAAAGCGAGGATATAAAATGCCGCAAAAAATCCATAATATCGGAATATTGGCTCACGTTGACTCGGGAAAAACGACGCTCACTGAACAGCTTCTTTTTCTCACTGGTGCAATCCGCTCTGCAGGAAGCGTTGATGCAGGTACAACCGCAACAGACAGTCTTTCAATCGAAAAGCAACGTGGAATTTCCGTCCGTACCGCAGCAGCAAGCGCCGAGTGGAAAAACGTAACCATCAACATTATTGATACCCCGGGTCACGTTGACTTTGCAGGCGAGGTTGAACGTGCGCTTACAGCACTCGACTATGCCGTGGTTGTTGTTTCCGCTGTTGAGGGAGTGCGTGCACATACGGAAAACATACTCAAATCACTTGATGCAGCAAACCTCCCAAGAATTGTTTTTATCAATAAAATTGACCGATCCGGCTCTGACGTTGATTCTGTTATGCATGAACTCAGGCAGTTATCGTCACAAACATATCTCAGACTGTCGGATGTTGAAAATGAAGGTCTTGAAAATCCATCTGTAAAAAAATTACAAAGCAATGAATTTGCTTGGGCGGCAACAGAATCGCTTGCCGATATCTGTGATGAAGCTGCAAATGCTTTTCTTGAAGAAAAATCACTTTCTGAATCACGTGCAAAAGAGCTTGTGAAAGAAAAAATCTCGGCTTGCGAGCTGACTCCCGTGCTCTGCGGAAGCGCAAAGTTCTCGCTCGGAATTGAGGATTTTGCAGATGCTCTTGCGGAACTTATGCCGTCATCCGACAGAAGAGCAACAGATGAACTATGCGGAATTATTTTTAAAATAGAACACGATAAAACACTTGGAAAAATATCGCACATAAGACTTTTCGGCGGTGAAATTTCAAACCGCGATGAGGTTGAAATTCTTTCACCCGAAGATAAATCAGATGAAGATGACGGAGAAAATTCAGCTGTTGAAATTGAGAAAAAACCAGCTGTGAAAGAAAAAGTATCACAAATAAAAAAATTCTCCGGTGCAAAATATATTGACTCGGGAACGGTAAAAGGCGGTGACATCGCCGCAGTCTGCGGGCTGCCGAGCGCAAAGACGGGGCATTTCATCGGATCTCTTGCTGTCAGCGAATCCGCCAAACTTGTTAATCCGTTCTTGAGAGTCAGAGTCACTCCGTCAGACGGAGATGCGTTAAAGTTGCCCTCCCTTGCGGCGGCACTCAGTGAGCTTTCGGACGAAGAGCCATACATAGATGCAAAATGGGAAAACGGGCAAAAAGAAATAACAATCAGCACAACGGGCAAAATCCAGCTTGAGGTTATTGATAATCTTTTGAAAGAACGTTATAATCTTTCAGCATCATTCTCTCCCCCGACGGTTATCTATAAAGAAACACCCGCATCCAAAGGTCTTGCGCGGGCAAGCTATACAATGCCGAAACCGTGTTGGGCGGTTGTTGAGTTTATGTTTGAGCCTATGCCAAGAGGCTATGGCGTTTCATATCACGGCAAACTACCCTCAAACCAATGTTTTTACAGATATCAGTCACATATCCGCACATCATTCAATTCGTGCCTGGAGCAAGGTCTTTACGGCTGGGAGGTTACGGATTTCAAATGCACTCTTGTCGGCGGCGAGCATCATACCATTCACACTCATCCGCTTGACTTTTTTGTTTGCACGCCGATGGCATTTATGAACGGACTTAACGAGCTCGGTTCAACTATTCTTGAACCGCTTCTCAAAATCAGAATTACAGCACCCGCTGAGCTTTCGGGCAAGCTTCTTTCGGAGATAGTCAAGGTAGGCGGTGAATATGATTCTCCGTTTACACTTGGTCAGAATGTGACTCTTGAAGCAATCGTACCGGTTGCAACCTCTATGGATTTACCGACAAGAATCGCTGTTCTCTCATCAGGAAAAGCGGTACTTAATCAGTCGTTTTACGGCTACAGAGAATGCCGTGACGGACTTGAGCACATAAACCCAAGAAGAGGTGTCAATCCGCTTGACCGTTCAAAATGGATTCTCTACGCAAGAGGTGCATATCAGAAAGATTGATAATATTAAAAGGTGATAAAATGAAAGAATTACATATGATTTGCAATGCTCATCTCGACCCCGTTTGGCTCTGGCAAAGACCCGAGGGCATTACGGAAGCAATATCAACATTTCGCGTTGCGGCGGATTTCTGCGAAGAATTTGACGGGTTTATTTTCAACCATAACGAATCTCTTCTCTATGAATGGGTTGAAGAAAACGAGCCCGAGCTTTTTGAAAGAATCCAGAAGCTCGTAGAAGAAGGCAAGTGGCGTATTATGGGCGGCTGGTATCTTCAGCCGGACTGCGTTATGCCCTGCGGAGAAAGCTTTATCCGACAGATTGAAACAGGCATAAATTATTTCAAAGAAAAATTCGGTGTAAGACCGCTGACGGCAATCAACTTTGACCCTTTCGGCCACACAAGAGGGCTTGTTCAGATTCTTAAAAAATGCGGCTATGAATCCTATGTTTTTATGCGTCCGTCGTGGATTGATGCGGAGCACGATTTCATCTGGAAAGGCTTTGACGGCAGTGAGATTCTTGCCCATAAAATGAACTGCGGCTACAATTCCGGCAAAGGCAAAATAATGAGCAAAATCGAACGCATTCTCGAAAGAGAATACGGTGACGGTATTAATATGATGTTCTGGGGCATCGGTAATCACGGCGGCGGTCCGTCGAGAGAGGATCTTCTCGCCATTGCGGATTATATGAAAGCTCATCCCGAAAACGGACTCAGACATTCGTGGTGCGAAAACTATTTTGAACGCATTGACAAATCGAATCTCGTAGTCTTTGATGAGTCACTCAACTACACGATGGTCGGCTGCTACACCTCGATGGCACGCATCAAGCAGGCTCACAGAAAGCTTGAAAACGACCTTGCCGTATGTGAAAAAATGCTTGCGCTCAGCGGAGCAACCTACGATAAGAGCGAACTTAAAAAAGCTGAAAAAGCCTTGCTTTTCTGCGAATTTCACGACATTCTCCCCGGCTCATCCATAAAGACAGCGGAGGATGACAGCCTTCGTCTTTTCGCATACGGTAACGAGGTTGCGGATAAATATAAGACAAAGGCATTCTTCAGGCTTTGTGAGGGGCAGAAGAAGGCAAAAGAGGGTGAAATCCCCGTTCTTGTTTTCAATCCGCATCCCTATAAAATCACACAGGATATCGAGGTTGAGTTCCAACTTCAGGACCAGAACTGGAACGAAAATGAGGTTACGATTGTATCTGTTTACGATGAAAAATGCAGGCTTCTCCCCTCCCAGAATGAAAAAGAAGCCTGCACCTTCAGCCTTGACTGGAGAAAACGTGTCTGCTTCAGGGCGGAACTTGAACCGATGTGCATAAACCGTTTTGACTGTAAACTTCACGTTGAAAATATGCCGAAACGCAAAATTGAAAAATGCAATGAAACCGATGAGCATTTTGTGTTTGATAACAAGAAAATGCAAGTTCTCATCAGCAAAGAAACAGGTCTTATCGATAAATACTGCGTAAACGGCGTTGATGTACTCAGGCCGGGAAGTGCAAAAATAACGGCATTCAAGGATAATGAAGACCCGTGGGGAATGACGGTTGACGCCTTCAATGAAAAGGTCGGCGAATTCACACTTCTCAGCAACAAAAAAGCCAACGAATTCAACGGTTATCCCGATGCGGAGCACGCAAATGTAAGAGTTATTGAAAACGGTGCTGTGCGTCTTAAGATTCAGGCAACTTTCGGTTATTCCGATTCTTTTGCAGTTGTTACATACTCAATTCCTAAAAACGGCGATTATATCGATATCAAAATAAAAATGCTCTCAAACGACAGCAGCAGATTCTATAAGCTCTCGTTCGATTCCACGCTTGAAAATCCCGAGTTTTGGGGTCAGACCGCATTCGGAAAAGAAAAACTCCGAATGGGCGGTGAAGAAGCCGTTTATCAGAAGTGGTGCGGAATTTTTGCCAAAGAAAACGGACTTGCCGTGCTCAACAAAGGCACCTACGGCGGCAGCGTTGACGGCGGAAAGCTCAGCATTTCTCTTTTGAGAACACCCGTTTATTCCGCTCATCCCATCGGCGACAGACCGCTTGCGGATGATGACAGATGCCACGACAGAATCGACATCGGCGAACGTGAATTTGAATACAGACTCACGGCAGACACTGCAAATCTTGATATGCAGGCAGATATTTACAATCAGCCTTGCATCGCGCTTTCACTCTTCCCGTCTGGAACAAAAGAAAAGAAAAACACAATGGTAGAAGTCAGCAATCCCGATGTTATTCTTACAAGATTCCGTAAGGATGATGACGGCATTACAATTCGTCTTTTCAACTCATCGGATAAACCATCCGAATCGAATTTTGTTATTGACAATTGTGAATTCAGAATCGCGTTTGGCGCATACGAAATAAAAACTTTTAAGTATAAAAGCAAAACAATCTCTGAAACTTCTATGATATAAAAAATTAATTAAAAATCTCCTTGTTTGTATGAGATGACAATGTTATAATGTTATCATCATACAAGCAAAGGAGATTTTTTATGAAATTCATCTCAAAAATACTCAGCGTTTTCCTCATGATTCCTGCTCTTTTCGGTCTTTACAGCAACGACGCAAAAGACACCGAAGAAGCATACCGTGAAAAGGTTGCCCAGGTTGCTTTTGAAAACACAATCGAAACAGCAATTCCACAAACTGAAATTTACAGCATTATCAGCAACCATTTCAATTCCGCTCTTCCCGAAGGTAAAACCGAGAAGAAAGCTATTATTATCGGCTACGACGGATGCCGTGCGGATGCTCTTACATTTACAGAAAACACTTTCAGCGGCGTTAACAAAATGCTTAAAAGCGGTGCATCGCTCAATTATGCTTACTGTGGCGGTGTCAACTATCCCACAGTCAACACGCAGGATACTTCAACAGCTCCCGGCTGGTGCTCCGTTCTTACCGGCGTTTGGGCAGAAAAAACGGGCATTACCGGCAACGGCATCACAAAATCACTTGAATACAAAACCCTTATGACTTCTCTGACAGAAAACAACATTATCGATTCGGCAAACTTTATCACCATATGGGGCGGTCATTTTGAAGACGACAACAGCACCTATAAGCTTGAAAAAGAATATTGCGAAGAAAAGGGTCTTGACGTTAAATTCAATCTCTGTTCAACCAACACAAAGTCTGCAAACACAGCAATAGAGGATATAGAACAAGCAGACTGCTCCGATTTTATATTTGCAATCTATGAAGGTACGGATGCAGCAGGTCACGGCTTCGGCTTCTCAACAAACAACCCAATTTATCAGGCAGGCTACGGACTCAACGATTTTCTTGCATACAGAACTCTCAATGCAATTGAAGCAAGAGAAACCTACGAAACCGAGGATTGGCTTATCATAATCACTTCTGACCACGGCGGAGTACGCACAGGTCACGGTGGTCCTTCAATCCAGGAAAGAATGATATTTGTTATCTCAAACAAAGAATTTTAATAGGTAATCATAAACAATAAAGCAAATCTGTTCACGACACTGTCTGTAACTGCACTTGCAGTTTCACAGAACGGAAACACGGTAAAAAAATCCTGCGGAATAAAAACCGCAGGATTTTTTCTGTACCAAATTTCATTTTTTCTTTAAATCGTCGGTTGCGGGATTGTTTATCAGTTCGCCGTTTTCGGCAAATCTTGAACCGTGGCAGGGGCAATCCCAAGAATGCTCTTCTTTGTTATATTTCAAAGCGCAACCAAGATGAGGACACCTCGGAACAGTTGGGGTAATAATGCCCATAACAGAATGAAACATATTTGAAAAAAGCTTCGGATAAAACACCGTGCGATTGGGCAAAAACACCTCAGCATAATGGTTCTTTTCGCCCATTATCATATCGCTCAATATTTCAGCGGCAACCATTGAAGAAGTCATCCCCCATTTGTTAAAACCCGTAGCTACATAAATATCTTCAGCATCCTCTGCATATTTACCTATATACGGAATACCATCAAGGCTTATACAATCCTGCGTTGCAAAGCGGTAACTGATTTCGGAATCAGGAAAATTATCCGCACAGAATTTTTCGGGAGCTCTATATCCGCCTCCCTTTTTCCCCGTTCTGTGGTCTCCTCCTCCTATGAGAAGATAATTTTTATAATTTCTGAACGACAACCCGTTTTCTCCATCCTCAAGATACATTCCGTTTACATCGGGAGCATCTTTTGCGGCAACAAGATAAGAACGGTGCTGATATAGTTTAAGCGAATATCCTCCGTGTTTGTTTATTATCGGAAAATGTGTTGCAACAATTATTTTTTTCGCTGTAACACTTCCGCCTGAGCAGCGAACTTTTCCCGGCAAGAACTCCAAAACTTTTGAATTTTCATAAATGTTCAGTCCTTCAGATACAGAACACATAAATTTCAACGGATGAAACTGAGCCTGACCGTCAACTTTTACAGCACCTATACACTTAACGGGCAATGGAACATCCGAAACAAACTCTGCATTGATGCCTAATTTTTCATATGCTCTTATTTCATCTTCTATTTTTCGGCGATCTGTTCCCGAATAGATATATGCATCTTTTTCGTCTAAATCACAAGGATAATCCTCAGACATTTTTTTGAACTTTTCAAGCGCATTTCTGTTGGCTGTGAGATACAGATGAGCTTTATCTGTTCCAATACTTTTTATAAGGTTATCGTAAATAATACCGTGCTGAAACGTTATTTTGGCGGTGGTGTTTTCCGTTACACCTGACCCTATGCTTTTCGCTTCAAGCAAAATGCAATCGACCCCTCTGTCCGTCAGTTCTTTAAGGCATAAAATTCCTGCAAGACCGCCGCCTACAATTACAACATCCGTTTTTAAATCTCCCTCAAGTGTCGGAAATCTCCCTCTATTTGCGGTGGCACTCCATAATGAATTCAAAATAATCACCTCTGAATTCATTTTGCTCAATTTCCTTTCAAAAATCATAAGGTTAATTTAAAAAGTAAATCCTGCGGCACAAAAACCGCAGGATTTTTTAATCAATATGTGATTTTTAATGTTTTGATTTCAAACGGACGGAATGAAAGCTCATTACCCACAAAGGTCCCCTTAACATCTTCGAGCATATCTGCAATCTCGATTTTCTTCGCATCGTCAAAAAATTCAACGGGACAGTTGGTATAAGTTCCCTCCGTTTCATAAAGTCTTGCAATGAAAGCTTTTTCATTATCTTCGCAGGGCTTTATTGACTCAACAATAATGTTTTCTGCCTTGGGAAGAACAAGTGCAACCGCTTCAAAATCGCCTTTACCCTTAAGCACGGGAATATTAAGCTCATATGCAGGGCGAACAACGTTTTCTGTACTGAATCCTCCGTTATGAGGGAGGAACGAATAAACTGTTCTGTGAACGCCTCTGTCGCCCTCAAAGTCGGGTCTTAAACCGCCTTTATGGAGCGAAAGACGCATATTTCCATCCTCAACGCTGATACCGTATTTGCTGTCATTCAGCACCGCCGCGCCGAATCTTGTTTCGGATATGTCGGTAAACTTATGATTGACAACCTCAAACTTTGCTTTTTCAACGGAATCGTTTCTTGTTGTGGGACGCATAACATTGCCATATTGAATTTCAAAACGTGCAAAATTATTTTTGACAGAGGTATCGAATGCAGTTTTAAGGAAACGGTGATTATCTTGCCAATCCATAACAGTATCAAATCTGATTTCCGCCGTGTCGGCAAAATAAATTGCATCCTGAGTGATTGTTGATTTCTTTGAAATGCTGTATTTGCTTCGGATAATCACTGCAGCCGCACCATGAGAAACGATTTCTCTGCTGAGAAGAACGGAATTATCCGCAAACTTGCAGTCAAGGTCAGCATCTATATCCCAGTTATCCCAAGCGTGGGGAAGGTCTTCTGCAATAATGAATGTGTTGAGCGGATAACCTTCACCTCTGACCTCTCTTTTGGTCCTTTTATCAACGAGAGATTCAATATAACCCTTTTCATCAAAGGTGATATCTGCAAAGGGTGTTGAAAGCTTGTTACCGTCAACAGTGATTTCGCTTACGGTGTCCGCAACACCCTTTATAAGATTAATTTTAACAGTCGAGAATGCAGGAACGGTAAGACCGCTGATAATTAGAATATTTTTGCCGTCGAGATTCTTATATGTCTGCTGTCTGCAATCACAGTCTGCAATGTAGCCCTCTTCGCATTCAAGGAATATGGGGTCGTTTCTGTCATAAGAGAGTGTGTTGGTAACACTTACGCATTCACCCTCTCCAGTAAGATTCTCTTCAATAAGCTCATACGCTGTTTTGAGAAGCGCATTTGTTTCCGAAAGCGAAAGCTTATGCGCTGACGGAATGCAGGTGCCCGGAAGAATATCGTGGAACTGATTGAGAAGAAGATCTTTATAAAGAGGATGAATCTTTTCATCGCTCGCAACCTTGCCCGCCTTAACTGCATTGCTGACCGTAAGGAATTCAAGGTCACGCAGAGCCAACTCTGCTTTTCTGTTATTATGCTTTATGTTATGCTGGTTTGTGAGAGTGCCTCTGTGAAGTTCAAGATAAAGCTCTCCTGAATAGGTGTTGGGATTAACTGCAGTCTTTTCGAGATCCTTCATAAACTCGCTTACGGTCGTATATTCAGCCTTTGCACAACCGTTGAGGTCCTTGACTCTGCGAGCAACCTCAATCATTTCATACTGAGGTCCGCCACCGCCGTCGCCATGACCGAATGCCAGGCAACGCTTATTGGTAACATTTCTTTCGTTGATGCTTTTATAAACCTTTGAATCTCCGGTTACCGCTTCGTTGAAACAACGAGGCGAAGGCCACGCCGCAGTTGAGTTGAAATGGGTGAATACCTTTGTGCCGTCAATACCCTGCCACCAGAATGAATCATAGGGAAAGTGGTTCACATCGTTCCAGTCGATTTTTGTTGTGAGAAAATAATCAACGGAGCATCCTTTCATAATCTGCGGAATCGCCGCACAGTAGCCAAAAGTATCGGGAAGCCAGAAGCAATCGGATGTGTATCCGAAATGTTTTCTTGTGAATCGCTGACCCCAAAGAAACTGTCTTATCATCGATTCACCCGAGGTGATATTGCAGTCGCATTCAACCCAAACGCCGCCGTTGGGCTCATATCTGCCCTCAGCCACTTTCTCTTTGATTCTTTCAAAAAGCCCGGGATAATGCTCGAGAATCATATTTGAATGACAAGCAGAACTCTGCATAAATTTATGCTCGGGATACTGTTCCATAAGCGAGAGCTGATTTGAATATGTTCTTGCGCTCTTTTTTATTGTTTCGGTTGCTTTCCAAAGCCAAGCCGTATCAAGATGTGAATGACCGATAATACCCACTTTTGCCGTTTCGGGGCCGTTCTTGACAGCAAGCATCTCTTTGAGAAAAGGATGAGCTGATTTCATAGCTGCTCTGAATGATTCATCATCTGTATCGTCATAAGCATAAAGCAGACGCTTGTGCACCTCATAGAGAGCATTTATGAGCTGACCTTTTCTGAACGATGTGTCAGGAAGCGATTCAACAAGCTCGTTGATAACCTTAAGGTCAAAATAGAATTCCTGAATAAACTCATCCTTGAGGCATATATCAAGTCCACCGAAATTATATGTGTAGCTTTTAAGAAATCGACTTGTATCAAGCGGCATATTGCCGAGGTGGGTATGACCTGTATAAACTTCCAGAGCAATATCAATAACCTCGCCCGCCTTGGCGCTGAGAGTAAGCATATCGCAATAATGGTTACCGTGGCCTGTGAAAACAATCTTTGTGCAGAAGGTGCCGAAGGGTTTACCGTTAACCCAAAGAAGTGTTTCATAGCCTTCCGTGTGAGGCATAACGAATATTGTTTTTCCGTCAAGCTCTTCAGGCACAGTGAACTGTGTCTTGAACCAACCGAAAGCCTCTTCCCTACCCCAAGTTTCACCGCTGTTAATAGCAGCGAACATCGAGTCATCGGGAATTTCATAGAGTCTGTCGGTTGTTTCATAAAAACCGACAGTGTCAATCTTTGCGACCTTTTTGAAAAGCATCGGATCAAGAATCTTTTCAAATCTTTTAAGCTTTGCGAGCATACGCTCGACCTGTTTTCTGCAAGCATATAAAATAATCCTTTCGGAGATAAATGTGTTTTATTTATTCATAAGCATTCTCATAAATAAGCCACCCTGAACGGTTCTGTGTTGGAACGAAACAGTTTTACCGCTGACGGTATCATACCAATCAGTCATAGGCACACGGCTGCTGCTTTCGTCATATGCCTTCCACAGCGGTGCGATATACTCTTCAAAAACTGCCTTTGACGATGCCATAGAGGCAACCCACACAAGCCAGTCACTCTTGGTGTAATCCGCTCGGCTGTCAAGCGGCATTCCGTATTTGTTGAAATGCTTCATATTATCCGCAATTTCCGTATCCATAAACTCTTGGGTAAAGAGATTGGTTCCCCATACTTTATCCCAAACCATATTATATTTCATCGAATAGGTATTGGGCTGGTCGAAGGCAAGATTCGATGTGCCATCGGCATTGAGTGCGGTGTTCATCCAGTTTTCTGCCATCTTTTCGGCTTCAATGCGGTAAAGGTCAGATTTTTCTTTATCGCCACGCATATCCTCGATAATTGCCATACCTCTCAGACCCATAACAGCTTTGAGAGAAAGATTACAATTGTGAGCAAGATGACCCGCAAAATCATCTGTGCAAAGCTGATGCCCGGGGTCTGCTCCGTATTCGATAAGATAACTGCACCACTTGCGGAGAAGTTCAATATTCTCGCTTGCAAAATCGGTGTTGCCCTCCGCAAGAACAACATTTGCCGCCATAACAAGCATATTTCCGCATTCCTCAACAGGCATCTGCCACTTGAGAGCATTTTCTCCGTAAACCTGACCGTTGACAAGCGGATAACAGCCTACATCGTGGGGGGCAAAATCAAATATCCACGCATCACTCTTGGCGTAACGGAAAACAGGACGCATCATACCCTTAACAAGCTCGGAATTATAAATCAGAAACATAGGAATTGATGGATAGGAAACGTCAACCGTTGCGGCACAGCCGTTTGAGAAACACTCTTTTGAAATATAGAGAATTTCGCCGTTTTCATCAAGCACGAGCTTGTGACCTGCGATAACCTGACGGTAAGCAAGTGAAAGAAGCTCGGCATATTTTTCACCGCCTGCCTTTTCTGCATCGGCATAAAGCTTTTGCGAAAATTCATTGCAACGGTTCATAACTTCATCATATTCCCCTGCCGCTTCCGCAATTGCTTCAAGTATCGGCTGTCCGTCTTTATTCCACCACGATTTGAGGTGTTTGCCGAAATATTCGATACTTTCAATATCGTCATAAGCAAAAAGATAAAGCAGCTTTTCGTTTTCGTCAATTCGAGCACTGACATTAATCACGTCCATGCTCCACACTCTCTCAACGGTCATTTCGGCTTTTTCTGAATCTGCCATAAGATAAAAATATCCCCAGTCGATTCTCACATCGTCGCCGCTGCGGTTAAGAGGCTTTTGCTCCTCATTACCCATTTTATATCCCTTGACCTTGCCTATGGCAACTTCGTCAATTGTTATTTCACTCTGCCACACTTTATCAAGGCAAAGTTCTTCGCTTGCACCGACTTTGACTCTGACATCGTGAGCTTTTCCGTCTTTCGATAAATATGAAACGGAAAGATATGAAACAGGTCTTGTGAGAAGCTTGTAATCATCGGCGATAACGGGAGATGTAAATATCGCTTTGAGAGTTATTTCTTCGTTTTCAAAAAGAGCTGTTGTTGAAAGCGCATCAATATCAAGTGAAATCTGATTAAGCTTATGTTTATCTCTGTGATATCCTAAAAACGAATATTCTTTTCCGTCGACAGTTACAGTGCCGAGGATATAATTTCTCTTTCCGGTCCAATGAACCGTATCAGAAACATTCAACACGGTATCCTGTGACCATACTGAAAAATAGGGATCTATTGTTATAAGCGGAACGCAAGGAGCACGCATTTTCATTTTTATCATCCTTTCCGATTTTCTATAATTATATCATATATAGCATAACATTCAACATAAAACACAAAAAACCTGCGTACTTTTTTTCAGCACGCAGGTCCTATTTATCTCACTTCCAGATGAACCAAAGCATAAGGTATCCGGTAATAACAGCTGCAAGAGTGAAGGGCACACCAAATTTCATAAATGTTGTGCTCTTAACCTCATAGCCTTCCTTACGGAGAATGCCGAGACCCGTAATATTTGCACTTGCACCGATGGGTGTAAGGTTGCCGCCGAGGGTTGCACCACAAAGAAGTCCGTAATAAAGAAGCTTGGGTTCAACACCGATATCCATTGCAATAACAGGAACGATCGAAAGCATTGTTGCGGTATAAGGAATGTTGTCGATGAATGCCGAAAGGAACACAGACATCCAGACAATGATTGTGTAAACAATAAAGATTGAGCCTGAACCGAGGCTTGCGATTGCAGAACCGATAACATCGATAACGCCCGCACTCTTTACACCGCCGATAACAACGAAAAGGCCGGTAAGAAGAACAATGGTGTAGTAGTCGATTTCTTTGAAAGCATTCTTGACAATTTCGGTATTCTTCTTGAACACAAGTTCACGGATAATACCGATAAGGAAGAACGCAATACAGATGATGCCGTTTGTGATATCGGGCTTATAAAGCTGACCCTCTGCCGCACCGTCTTTGTAAGGGATAAAGGAAACAGCGATAAGGGCGATAACCGTGCCGAGAAGAAGGAAAGTAGGAAATTTATCCTCTACCTTTGTTCGGCTGTCGAACTCAATGGGAGATTTTTCTTTTCTGAACATGAACAGAATAATCAGTGCACTTACAATCGCACCTGCCTGAACAACCCAGAACATACCGATTTTTCCGTCATCAACAAAGAAATCGGAGAAGTCGAGGTTTGCCTGCTTTGCAAGAAGAATTGATGTGGTGTCACCGACAAGAGTTGCTGCACCCTGAAGGTTTGATGAAACCGCAATGCATATAATTGAAGAAACGGGTGAAATATCAAGTTTCTTACAGAAAGCGAGAGCAACGGGAGCAATCATCAGAACGGTTGCAACGTTATCAACAAAAGCGGAAACAATACCTGCAAAAAGCGACATTGCGACAACCGCCCATTTGACGTTGGGCATTCTTGAAATAAGAACATCAGACATAAGCTGGGGCATTTTGGATTCGATGAACAGATAAACCGTACCCATCGTACCCGCAATCATCATAATTACGTTCCAATCGATTTCGTTGAGCGCTTGACCCAGACCGTAGCTGTAAGTTGAATTACCGAGAGCAAAAAATCCTTCGCCGAAGATTGAAGGATTGACTGCGGAAACTATTCCGAGTGCAACAAAAATCAAAGCAGATGCAACGGTAACATGAGGTCTGATTTTCTGAAATGCCATCATAATCACATATGTCAATGCGAAAATAACGAGCGCAGCAATGGTAATGGGACTCATTTTTTCCTCCTGTGTTTTATGGTGCTTTTTTGTCTGCACAAAAAAAGCAGAATCTGCAAAAATCGCAGATTCTGCCGTTTAATCTCAGTTAAACCTCAGAGCAACTACCGCCCCTCGGAAAAGCTAAAATTACAATCCGAAACAAATAAAATGCAAGGCATTTTATGACAGACTCCACCACTTATTTTGGAATGTAAACGAATTATACTACTTTAAATCGCAAAAGTCAACTGTTTTTGCGATGTTGTGACAAAACAAAATATTTGTAATATCAGAAAGCTTCAACAGCTGCTTTTTCCGCCGCAAGACCTTTCTTATAATTCTCAAGGAAAGCCTTGAATCCTGCGATATCTTCTGCATCGGGTGTAACCTCTGTTGAATCCTGACCTGCAAA
>JAZNHM010000143.1:0-4552 GCA_045576955.1 Acutalibacteraceae bacterium
GCTTATCAGAGTGGTTCAAAACTTTTCTCCGAGTATGATAACCGAACCAAAAATTATTTGCGAAAGCAAAATGAAGTTATCCATTCCGAAATTCTTCTTCCTCAGAACGCACCGCAAGAATATCTCGACAGAGAAACTTTATGGAACTCTGCCGAGAAAGTCGAAACACAATGGAACTCACAACTCGCCCGAAAAATTATCATCGCACTTCCGAGAGAAATTCCAACCGACCAATATGCAGAACTTGTCAGAAGTTATTGCAATGAGCAGTTTGTTTCAAAAGGAATGTGTTGCGATTTTGCCGTTCACGATAAAGGTGACGGCAATCCGCACACACATATTATGCTGACAATGAGAGCGATTGATGAAAACGGAAAGTGGCTTCCGAAGTGCAGAAAGATTTACGATCTCGATGAACACGGAAACAGAATTGGCAGTCACCGTGAAGATATCGTTGACTGGAACAAAAAAGAAAATGCAGAAATCTGGCGGCACGCATGGGAAGAAAAAGTAAATTATTATCTTGAGAAAAACAATCGACCCGAAAGAATTGATATGCGTTCTTATGAACGGCAGGGAATAGATTTAGTCCCGACAGTTCATCTCGGTCCCGCCGCATCGGAAATGGAACGCAGAGGCGAAGAAACTATTCTCGGCACTCTGAATCGAGATATTGTTAAATTCAACTCTGTGAGAAAACATTTACGAAAAGCACTTGCAGAATTGATAGAATGGATTGAAGAAATCAAGAAAATTCTTTCCGAACTCAAAGAAGAAAAAGAGCCGACAATCGCAGATATTCTCATCGACTATCTGAATTCCCGGCAAGAAGCACATAACGGAAAAAGCAGATACTATTACAATAAAGATTTAGCGGTTGATTTGAAGCAAGTATCACAAATAATCGCATTTCTTCAAGAACATAATATCACTTCCACAGATTCTTTGTGGGAAATGATTGAAGAGGTTTCTAAAATTCAGAGCCGTATTGATACTGCCGATGACAAAATTAAAGAACTCAAAAAGGGAATTAAGTTCCACGGCGATTATGTAAAATATAAATCCGTTGCAGATGAATACAGCAAAAAGAAATTCGGCAGAGATAAGTTCAAAGCCGAACACAGTAAGGAGTTAAATTCATTCTACCGAGCAAAACGATGGGTTGATGAAAACCCGAAAGCTACAACCAAATCATTAAAATCCGAACTCGAAAAACTGCAAACACAAAAAGCCGCCGATGAAGCTTTAATCGAAAGCAACTACGGAAGCCTTGAAGAACTCAAACGTGCAAAATTTATCATTTCAAAAGTTCTTGCAAATGTTAAATATCAGAAACAAGAACAGTCCCGTGAAATTATTAAACCTACCAAAATCCATAATCAAAATATTGAATAAAGGAGTAATAAATTTATGAAAAATGAAAATTTCCGTTTTGACGATAACGGCAATATCGTCGCAAAAAATCCGTTACCGAATAAGTTACCCAATATATCGGTAACATTTCATTCGGGCAAAACCACTTATGTATTTGTCGCTGAATTTGACGGTGAAAAAAGTTTTACGAAAAAACTTCTCGATAATCTGGAAAAAGAGGTGAAAAATTAACCAATGTATGATATATTGAAATCAAGCAATCCTGTATTGGCAGACTGTCCGCCTGAACAGGAGGAAAATATGAAAAGACAGTCTGACAAAATTACTGCCTTGTATGAACGTCTTTCAAGAGATGATGAAAATCAAGGTGATAGTAACTCGGTTGTAAATCAAAAGGCGATGCTCGAAAGGTACTCACGTGAAAACGGTTTCACTAATCTTCGTCACTTCACCGACGACGGCTATTCTGGAACAAATTTCAACAGACCCGCTTGGCAGGAGTTAATGTCTCTTGTTGATGAAGGCAAGGTTGATACGATTATCGTAAAAGATATGTCCCGTATCGGCAGAAATTATCTTGAAGTCGGAATGTATACGGAAGTCAAATTCCCGAACAACAACATCCGATTCATCGCAATCAACAACGGTGTTGACAGCGATAATCAGCAAGATAACGATTTCACCCCATTTCTGAACATAATCAATGAGTTTTATGTAAAGGACACAAGCAAGAAAATCCGTGCCGTCAAGAAAAACAAAGGCGAATCAGGAGAATATCTTACATCAACTCCGCCGTACGGATATTTGAAAGATCCGGAAAATCCGAAAAAGCATTGGATTATTGATGAAGAAGCTGCACAGGTTGTCAAACGAATTTTTAATCTTTGCATGGAGGGTTACGGACCTTCACAAATTGCAAATATTCTGAAAGCAGATAAGATTGAAACACCAACCGTACATTGGCATAAAATCGGTGTAAATTCTCCAACCAAACCGACAGAAAATCCATATGGGTGGCACTCACGCACGGTTTCGGGTATTCTTGAAAAATACGAATATGCAGGTCATATGGTGAATTTCAGAACTCGTAAACAGTCTTACAAAAACAACAAGAAGATTGCAAACCCACCTGAAATGTGGAAAGTTTTCAGAAACACGCACGAAGCAATCATTGATGAAGAAACCTTTGAAAGAGTACAGGAACTTCGACAGAACAAACGCAGACCAACAAAGACAGGCAAAACAAATATGTTTTCGGGAATTGCAAAATGTGCCGATTGCGGCAGTAAAATGTATTACTGCACAATGAACAACTATGAAACAAGGCAAGACCATTTTGTTTGTTCCAACTCCAGAAAAGACCCCAATAATCCTTGTGGGTCACATTTCATTCGTGCGGTTGTTCTTGAAGAAGGAACACTTGAAAACATTCAGCTTGTCTGTTTGTGTGTTTCCGCTTTTGAAGACGAATTCAAAGAAGCACTTGGAGCATTGAAATCAAGCGAAACAAAGAAAGAACTTGATACCAAAAGAAAAATGCTTCAAAAGGCAGAAAACCGTTGTTCCGAACTTGACCGATTATTCAAGCGTGTTTACGAAGACCTTGTAAACAGTAATCTTTCAGAAACACGGTTTAAAATGCTTTCTGATGATTACGAAACCGAGCAAACCGAACTAAAAGAAAAAATCGAGTTGTTAAACAAAGAAATTCAGGAAATTCAAGAAAAAACGGATAACATTGAAAAGTTTATCCGCACAGCAAAGAAATATGTCGGCATTGAAGAACTGACTCCTGCCATTCTCAACGATATGGTGAAAGCTGTTTATGTTCAAAAGCCTGATAAATCATCAGGTAAAAGAGTGCAGAAAGTTATAATCAGTTACAACTATGCAGGCATATTACCAAATGAATTATTAAATAAGTTTTACAGCAGATGCACACAAAAAGAAACGGCATAACCGAGGTTATACCGTTTCAAAATTGCTTATGCTGTCATATCGGAAGGCGGCTAAAACAGCCCCTTTAATTATTTATGTGTAATACGGAATTCGCTGAACATAACTCCGGATTGCGGTTCACTGAACTCAAGGTCAATGCAACCGTTATGAATAAGCTTTTTGGGTATAACGTAGGTTGCGGTTTCAAAGCCGTCACAAAGCATTAACGAATCAAAAGCTTCGTCCTTTTCGCCGCCGTACTGCTTGCCCTCATAAACAACAACTCCGTTAACAATAATTTTATGAGCAGTTGTCGTTTCGTCCTTTCTGCTTGTGAAGGTTATTTTAAGGCGGTAATCTCCGTCGTAATCAAGACCTCCGACCTTGCACTTAAAGGTAAGGTTATCGTAAACCTTAAACATACAAACAGGCATAGCTCCTGTATTCACGTTTGGTCGGTCACCCTGGAAGTTCATATAGATTTCTCCCGTCTGGGCAACTCCGCATTCCTCAAGTCCGTTGAGAGCCACGGAGAAATAATACTCATCACTGCGCACCTTGTTGCGGGTGATGATTTTTTTCATATATTCAGCAGCATCGTCGGTTTTCTGCGCTGCATCAAGCTTGCCGAGAAGCCATTTCCTGTCCGTAACAGGCAGGTCGATGGTTTCAAGGATTGCCCCCCTCTCCCAGTTATCGGCACAGTAGTTTTCAATATCCGTCTGCAGACCGATAAGATCAAAAAGAGTTTTACAAAGCTCGGTTATATCGTTACGCTGCTTCTTATAATCATCGTCAAATTCCGTTTCAAGAATTCTGCGTGCATCATCAAGTCTGCCGTTTTCAATTTCCTTTTCCGCAAGCCTGATAAGATTAAGTTCAAAAATTCTTCTGCGGCGCAACACCCAATCACATTTTGCTCTTAAAAGAAGCTGCAAGAATCGCCAGTTTCCCGAAAGGAAAGGATATTCAGCCAGCATATTTTCAAAAGCAGCAAACGTTGTGTCAATTGTAGGATTCTCTGCAGGGTCACATTGCCAGTTAAGCTCAAGCGCAAGAATACCGTCAGCTATCGCTTCAGGGTCTGCACCGTAGAAAAACAGCCTTGCATAATCCAACAGCGACGTGCGCAAATCGCAGTCAGGAAAATAATCCATATCCGCCCAGACCATTTTGTTGACGTCGTCCGTTATTCCTTCCGAATAACTTACGGAGCCCACAACATACCGACGGGTCAGAC
>JAZNHM010000144.1:0-22367 GCA_045576955.1 Acutalibacteraceae bacterium
TGTTACGATTGGGGTAACAGAAACATCAAAATCTATGTTCTTAACTGAATGATTAAAAGCAGCGCCTTGCAACAGCGCTGCTTTTTGAATATCTGAAAACATTTTGTAAAAAATGATAGAGTTGGAGCATTTTGGATTTTAAACAATATCACTTTTGCACATTGACTTTTTGGCTGTTTCCAATTAAACTGTTAATACTGCTTGAAAACAGTATTTTCTGTTTATGTGTAACAAAAAATTATTTTGTCCATCGTCAATTTTACCAAAACAATTTTTTGAGAAAGCCCGAGCTTTGGCCGACAAGCCGAATTATTCGTCAGAGGCTCAAAACTCGCTTTAAAAATGTTGACGAAGCACAGATTTATGATATAATATACTGTATCAGTAAGAAAATTTTCATCGTGGGAGAAATAGATTATGTTTGTTAAAGATGTAACCGTTCAGAATCAGGTCGGACTTCATGCACGTCCTGCAACCTTCTTCATCCAGAAGGCAAACGAATTCAAGTCATCAATCTGGGTAGAAAAAGAAGAGCGCAGAGTTAATGCTAAGAGCCTTCTCGGTGTTCTTTCACTTGGTATTATGGGCGGAACAGATATCCGTATCATCGCCGGCGGTCCCGACGAAGAGCAGGCTGTTCTTGAGCTTGTTAAGCTTGTTGAATCAGGATTCGCAGAATAATTGATTTTTAACTTACAAAATGCAACTGACCGAAAAGCAGTTTATGCTTTTCGGTCGGTTTTTGTTTATACTTGTTGCTATTGACTTTTTTTAATATATATTCTATATTAAAAACATAAATCATTGGGGAGGTTTTTTTATGTGGAAAATTATCAGAGTTTTTGTTGCTGTGCTCTTGTCGTTTGAAACGGTGTTTACGGGAATGATAAACGGCGTGAATTTCAAAACAATTGAAATGCCGAATGTTGAAACAGGAGAATACGGAAGATATGTTGACCCGTTTATCGGCACGGGCGGTACTCCTTGGACCTGCGGTATGCTCAGCCCCGCAGCAACCGTTCCCTTCGGCGCTGTCAGGCTCGGTCCTGACACTGCGTTTGTTGGCGGCATATACATAACCAAAATGAACACGTCGGGTTATTATTATGAGCAAGGCCACATCAAAGGCTTCAGCCATTCAAGACTTTCGGGCACGGGTGCGGAGGACTATTCGAATTTCAGAGTAACTCCCGTTATTGGCAACAAAACTCCCTCTGTTATGACCTATTCACACGACAAAGAAAGCGCTTCCCCCGGTTATTATGCGGTTTACCTTCCAACTGTCGGTTGTCTTGCGGAGATGACTGCAGATTCTCATACGGGTGTTCACCGTTACAGTTTTTACGGTTCCGATGATGCACGACTTTATATCGATGTTACGAGCGGTTCGGCAAAGGATGATTCCTATGGCGGATATGTTAAATATAATGAAGAAACCGGAGTGATAACCGGCGGATGTGTACTTGACGGTCAGTTTTCGGGCAGATCCGACGGGCTTCCCACATATTTTGCTGCAGTTACAAGCAAACCTGTTCTTTCCTATGAAATAAAGCCCGATGAAAGAGATTGCGGTATTGATCTTAACTTCGGCAACCTTAAAAATGACAGCGTTGAAATAAAAATCGGCATAAGCTATGTCAGTGAAGAAAATGCAATGCTTAACCTTATTGACGAAACAGACGGACTTTGGTTTGACGAGGTAAGAAAGAATGCCGTTGATGAATGGGAAGAGCGTCTTTCTACAATAAAAATAACCGCTGACAGCGAAACCAAAACCAAGTTCTATACCGCGCTTTATCACACTATGATTATGCCGACGGATTTCACCGACGTTAACGGTGAATATCTCGGCTTTGACAAGAAAACCCACATCGCTGAAGGTTACACATACAGGACCGATATGTCGCTTTGGGATACCGTCAGAACAACACATCCGCTTTATACTCTTATTGCCGAGGAGATACAGACAGACTGTCTCAAGAGTCTTGTAAATATGGCAGAGCATGGTGCAGGCGTCATCCCCAGATGGCCGATGGGCGCAGGTTATACTGGCTCGATGATAGGCGATGCGGCTAATATTATGATTGCTGAAAGTTATCTCAAAGGCATAACTGATTTTGATGCCGAAGCGGCACTCGGATATATGAAATACACATCTGAGAATGCTGTTAATAAGGACGGCAGAGGCTATGTTGATGAGTATAACAAATACGGATATATTCCTCAGGATACCGAGGGAGTCAATAAGTCTGTAAGCCGCACTCTTGAATATGCTTGGGCGGATGCAGCGATTGCCTCACTTGCAAAGGCACTCGGCAAGGATGACGATGCAGAAAGATACGGCGCAAAGTCGATGTATTATAAAAATGTTTTCAACCCCGAAACAAAATATTTCCAGGCAAGAAATGCAGACGGAAGCTTTGTATGGAATTTCAATCCTTATATCACAACCTTCTATGATGCGGTTATGATAAAGAAATTTGCTGATTGTTATTGTGAAGGCAGTGCAAGGCAGTGGAGATGGAGCGTGTTCCACGACATTGACGGAATGATTGAACTTTTCGGATCGGAGGAATATTTTGTCAGCGAGCTTGATGCCTTTATGAAAGACGCTTCTCTCACAAGAGCGGCTATTGACCCCGGTCACGGCTTCTGGATAGGCAATCAGCACGATATTCACACACCGTATCTTTTCAGCAATGCAGGCAGACCCGACCTCACGCAGAAATGGGTACGTTGGACTCTCGATAACCGCTTCAGCACCGATATCAACGGTCTTGACGGCAACGATGACGGCGGTGCAATCAGCGCATGGTACGTATTCTCTTCAATGGGGTTCTATCCTCTTGCGGGTAGCGACAAATATTGGATTGGCTCACCTTGCATCAAGGATGCCGAGATAAAGCTTTCAAACGGAAATACGCTCAGCATTATCGCAGAGAATCAGAGCGAGGATAATATTTATGTCAAGTCGGTTACGCTTAACGGAGAAAAACTTGACGGATGCTACATAACCCATGCTCAGCTTACGGGCGGAGGCAAGCTTGTTTTTGAAATGAGCGCAACGCCGAACAAATAAATAATACGGCAGTCATACCGATAATGGAGTGACTGCCGTTTTTGCTTTTATTTACCCCAGTTGAACGGTCTTTGAATAAAATCAACTTCGCCCTTTTCAGGGATTATTGCGAAGGACGAAACTCTGTCGAGTCCGTGTGAAGCAAAGCCGTCATACAGTTCCTCAGTTGCTTTCATACGGAACGGATTGAGGAAGAAATACTCGCCAATAAAGAGGTTGGCTTTAAAGTATTCCCAACTAAGGTTTGCAACCTCTGCGTTAAAAAGCTGTTCTTCGGTTATGTCGGCATTCAGCGCTTTTTTCCAGAGAATATCAATCTCGGCACAGACGGGGAGAGGAATAAATCCTGCCTGATAGTGCCAGTCAAAGTCGAATGCGTGACCCGTGCCTCTGAGATGGGCTGTCTGCAAATCAATGATTCTTTTGATGTAGGGTGCCGCAGCTTCGCCGTAATACGCATTGATGAAATCCATCATATGATATTCAACATCGCAGTTGACGTCCCATTGGATTTTTGCAAGAAGGTAGTTTCTCAGCTCGTTGAATGCAGCGTAATGACCGTCGCCGCAGTTGTAAACATAACCCGTTATGCCGATATCATGCATGTATTTCATTGTGGACTGAAGAGTTTCGAAATTCGAGAAAAACTGAGCTGTGTTGAGAAAGTTAATTGTGTAATCGTAGATATATGTTCTGTCTGCAATTTTTACCCAGTTTGCAAAATCTTCGGCAATAGTTGCGTTTGTGTTGCCGTAAAGATTTTCAAAGCTCTCATCGCCATCCTGTGCGCCGCATTCGGTAAGCGGATGGCTTCGGCACGCCTTGTGAAGTCCGCAGAGAACGGGAACAACATTCTTGTTACATCTGAGCGTTAAGTCCTTGGGAGGGCGCTCGGTTTCACCGTATGCATAGAATGTGAAAGTAAATTCAGGAAATTCGTCATCGAGAGCATCGGCGAAGTTGTTTGTGAATATAAGTGTCGGCGCGGATATGCTGCCGTATTTTTCATAAAGAGCTTCACAGTTTTCGCAGTGACAGTAATTTGAATTATCTTTCTGACCGATGTGAATGTGGTCGGTGGTTTCTCTCGGGCATTCACGCATTGCTTTTCTTGCATTTTCAACAGCGATCGGAAGCACCTCGGGGTAACTGAGACACACGTGGTCGGTTGTGCGGGTGCCGTCGGGATTCATTGCGAAATATTCGGGATGTTCCGCAAAAAGAGCATCGGGCACAAGCACGTCAAGAGTAACATCCCAGAGCACATATGTCAGCGCGCCGCCGTATTCGGGCATTTCGTTCCAGAACGAAACGTTCATCTTTTTTCTTGCACGGAATGTATCGTTACCGCCTGCTGACTCATTTCTTCTGAGAACAAACGAAGGCTCAACAATACGGCTGATATTTGCATCAACTATGATATTCTTGCTTTCGGGCACTTTTTCAAGCGTCGGTGTAAACCAGCGCACGCCGAAATATTCTTCAAGCAGGGTGTAAACGCCGTAGAGCGTGCCTCGGCTGTCCGAGCCGTTAATGAGAAGATGATTTCCGTTTGAGAAAAGCAGAAATCCGTCCTCACCGACTTCAGCGCAGTTATTATCGAGGATAATTGCCTTTTCTCCTTCTTCAAGCTCTGATTCGGTTATGCAGGGAAGGTCGGCGCCGCTGATTTTTTCGATGTATGTCTGAAGTTCGTCGGAAGCGGTCAGAATACATTCATCAGCGTTGTCGGGAATGACAACCGAGAATTCACTCTCACCATCTTTGACAATGTACATTGGCGTTGTTATTGCGGGTGCTTCATACAGTGTGCCACCATAGTTAATATCGCTGCTTACAGGTATCAGACCGATTGCAAAAAGAATCACTTCAATCAGTGCAATTATTGATTTTGCGGTGCTCATTTTGTTTTCACCTCAATTATAATATCGCATTTTTCACGAATTCCGAATGCATCGAAATATCTGTTTTCAAACGGAATCCATTTTTCTTTAAAAACCTCAAGTGCCTGCTTGCCGTTACGTTTTTCGATGCGTTTAAGCTGAATCCCGGGTGATATCTGTAAGAATATTTTTAAATCGTATATATCGGGAAGTTCGGGATGCAAAGCATATGCGCCCTCAATTATTACGGGTTTGCCGTGTTGGATTTTTCTTTTTTTACTGTATGTACCCGATGAGCAGTCAAAGATACTATATTCAAAATCTTTATTTTCTTTCAGAGGAATAACGACTTCCTCAATGAAACGTTCATAGTGGATGTTTCCTCCGGGTTGCGAAAGACGTTCTTCCGTGCGCATATTATAGGGTAAAAAGAAATCGTCCGTATGAATAACTTCAAATCCGAATTCATTTGCCAGATGGTTTGCAAGGGTTGTCTTGCCCGAGGCACACATACCATCAATGGCAATGACAGCAAAAGGGTTTACATCGAGAGTTTCTTTTAATTTATCAAACAGTTTTTTCATAATCTTTTCTAATTTTAAAACCCCGACAGAGAGTGTGTCGGGGTTTTTGTGTGTTTATTCTGTGTCTTAGTTTTCGCCTGTTTGATCGTTAAATTCCTTAACTTCAGCGGCGATTGCTTTACGTCTTTCGCGAAGTTCCATATACATTCTTTCTCTCTTTTCACCCTGAAGGTCATAGAAGAGCTGAGGAATAATGCTGAGGATACCTGTGACGACGGGAAGAAGAGTACACATAAAGAAAAGAGCATAACGTGCTTCGGGAGTCTGTGCACCCTGGTTCTTTGTGTTGTCGTAGCCGAACGCCTTGAAAAGAAGGGGCTGAATAACGTTCTTAACGCCGCCAACCATCTTGGTGACAAGACCCTTTGCAACGCCTGTCATACCTTCGGAACGGAAGCCGTTCTTCCACTCGCCGTAGTCGATAGCTTCGTTTCTCATTTCCTCGGGAATAACCTTTCTGATACCCCAGAAGAACATCCAGATAGTTTCGCGAAGCATAAATGCAGGAATCATAACTGCAAGGCTTTCATAGCCCTTCTTGCCGCCGATGTTGATGAACTTACCTGCGGCATATACTCCGAGCATCAGAACGCTGTCAACATGGGAGCCTGCAATCCACAGTGCTTTTGTTGAGAACTTGGAACGTGCCCAGGGAACGTATGAATAGGAAATGGGTGAAACAACCGCACCGGGAATACCAACGATTGTTGCCATTGATGCAAGGTTGAGAACTTCGATGTAGTAAAGGTTTGTGCCCGAGTTGAGGCTGAATGCGCCGAGGAACTCGGAAAGAGTAATGAGAAGAAGGGGTTTATTGGTAACAACCGATTTGATACCGCCGAAAACGCTGGGACGGTCGATTGTCTGCATAACTCTTTCTTTTGCAACGAATGCATAGAAGAGAGCGAAAAGACCGGAAACAACCGCAGTAATAACACCGCCGAGAACGAACATTCTATTGTAGCCCATCTGATATGCATCGGGGTCTGCAATCTGAAGAGCATCTCTCGCAGGGTTGTTGATATAAAGATCAATCAGAAGACCCATAAGGATTTCGGGCGCTTTTTCAACAAAGCCCGAAAGAAGATTTGCCGAAGTTATAAGCCTGGTTCGGTCAATAATATTCGGGGTTATTGTTGAGGTCATACCCTGACGGACAATCGCAATGAGCGAACCGGCAAGATTTGAGAAAATCTGAAGTACCAGATAAATTGCAAATCTCGGGATGTTGGAACCGATACCCTCTGTTCCCATAAACAACGGAAGTGCCCAATATGCAACGGTAAGCAAAACGCCGGGAACGGCGTATACCACAAGCCAGGGCTTGAATTTACCCCATCTGGTACGGGTTTTATCAACGATGGCTGCAAGGAAAAGGTCGTTGATGATATCCCATATGCTTATAATACCGTTTGTAACCGACTGAAGAACAAGGTCGATTTTGAGGATGTTCATCTTGAAAACATCGTCGTATTTGCCGATGTTAAAGCTTTGAGCAATGTCATCAAGTATGTATGCGAAGGTTTCTTTGGAGCCGACATAGCGTCTGTCTTTAGGGACGGCGCTTGGTGCCTTCTCTTCGACAACCCTGGCTGTTGATTCTGATGCCATATTATCTCTCCTATCTTATAAATTATATAGGTACATATTAACATACTATTAATGTGTTTACAATACCGCAAATTTTTTTTATGAAATACATACAATAAACAGCTGAGAATTTTGGTTATAAACACAAGAAGCCGGCAAGATGTTTCTGCCGGCTTCTGAGCTGGTTTTTATTTGTTAAACTTTAAAATTAACGGATTTGTCGCCTTTTTCGTCTGAGCCAAACTCGTAATCTTTGCCGGGAAGAATTGCGTTGAGAATGATGCCTACGAGAGCACCTACCGCAAGACCCGAAAGGCTGATTGTAACAGAACCGACGGGAATCTGGATTGCGCCTGCGTAGTTGATGCCGATTGAAAGAACAAGGATGAGCGCAGCGATGATAACGTTTCTTGTGTTTTCAAAGTTAACCTTATTTTCAACAACGTTGCGTACGCCGACTGCGGAAATCATACCATAAAGAACGAGTGATGCGCCGCCGATTGTAGCTGTGGGCATAAGGCTGACGAGAGCTGCGAACTTGGGCGAGAATGAAACGAGAACAGCAAGATAAGCTGCGATTCTTACGACTTTGGGGTCGAATACTTTCGAGAGTGAAAGAACGCCTGTGTTTTCGCCATAGGTTGTGTTTGCGGGAGCACCGAAGAGGGACGCGAGAATTGTTGCGAGACCGTCGCCGAGAAGCGTTCTGTGGAGACCGGGGTCTGCAATGTAATTTTTCTTACAGGTTGATGAAATAGCTGAAATATCACCGATATGCTCAACCATTGTTGCAAGAGAGATGGGCATAATTGTTATAACTGCAGAAACAAGAAGATTTTTATCAAAATCGCCTGCAAACATACCAAAAACAGTATCTTTCATTTGGAATGGGAGACCGATCCAGTCTGCGGTTTTAAAAGCTTCAAGCTTTGCGGGATCAAGAACTTCCATAGCACCTGTGAAATGAAGAATAACAGCGACGAGTGATGAGCCGAGAACGCCAAGCATAATGGGGATAATCTTAATCATACCCTTGCCCCAGATGTTGCAGCCGATAATGATTGCGATTGCAATAACTGCGATGAGCCAGTTAGCCTGGCAGTTCTGGATTGCGCTTGAAGAAAGGGTAAGACCGATTGCAATGATAATAGGACCCGTTACGATGGGCGGGAAGAATTTCATAACTTTCTTTGCACCGAAAGCCTTGATGAGTGCGGCAAGCACGAGGTAAAGAAGACCTGCGCACGCAACGCCGAAGCAAGCGTAAGGGAGAAGGCTGTAGTCATTGGATGCGTTGCCTGCTTCATCTGTTATTGCAGTGATTGCGGCATATCCGCCAATGAATGCGAAGGATGAGCCGAGAAAAGCAGGAACCTTGCCTTTGGCAAGAAGGTGGAACAGAAGTGTGCCGAGACCTGCAAAAAGCAGAGTTGCCGAAACACTCAGTCCCGTGAGAGCAGGTACAAGAACGGTTGCACCGAACATTGCAAACATATGCTGAATTCCGAGCACCGCCATTTTTGGATATCCAAGCTGTTTTGCATCATAGATACCTTCGCCGATATCAAATTTTTTCTTTGACATGTTTTCAACCTCCTGAAATTTTTGTCACTTTCACTCTATCATATTATGAACAAATTGTAAAGAGTCAAATCATCTCGAAAAGTATTAATTCTGAAGAGAGCGGCGACGGTAATTTTATTTTCAATCCGTTTGCCATCAGTTCATATCCGCTGACTGTGAATGTTGCGCCGCTGTTATCAAGCGTAACTTTATAATTCATTCCGCTGTTGATACCCTTAGGAATTACATTGAATTCTGATTTACCGCACGGAAATGAGAAAACACCGATTGCACCTTTTCGGCAGTCGGGCGATGCGATTTCGAGCACGCATCCGTTATAAGTGTCTTTTGCTGATTCAGGTGTGTGATGATAAATCTTTGCTTCGGGAAGAAAGTCTCTGATGAAATTTTTGTAGATATCAACGCAGTGACGAACAAATTCTGCCTGATCTGCGTTCAATTCAGCACCGACGGGTGCAATTACATTGAGTGTCATATGAGTGAGCATGGTGTTTCTCATCTGAACATCAAGTGAGCAGAATTCGTGGCATCCCATACCTGCGAAAAGGCGGTCAATTCTTTCGGGAGGGAGTGCGAGGGTCATTCCGTTGGTTATCATAACGGAGTGGGGTGCTCGCTGGCAGTCGGAAACCCAGGTATGATTGAAGTTTTTCATCATGCCGAGGTCAGTTCTTGCGCCGCCGCCCGCACAGTTTTCGAAAATAACGTCAGGAAAACGTTTTTTCAAATTATTATACATATTATACACTGCATTGATATGGCGCACCGACACACATTCCTGGATTCCTGTGCCCGTATCACGGATTGCAAAATAATCCCTGAATGAAATATTATGATCAACCCGCAGAAGGTCGAGCTTATACTCGGTTATGATTCTTGCAAGCTCGCTCTCTGCCCATTCTGCAACATCGGGCCTGCTCATATCAATATAGTTTCTGCTTTGGTTCCCGAATATATCCGAGCCGCGCCAATCGGGATGCTCATTTATTTTGCCTGAAAGCCTGCCGAATGTTTCAATGTCAACCCACAGACCGAATTTCATACCGAGAGAGTGGCAATAATCCGAAAGCTCGCCGAGACCGTTGGGATAGCGCTCAGGGTTCGGTATGTTCATTCCGTTGAATTCGCCCCACTCGGTTTGTCTGCCTGGAGGGCATTCCCATCCTGCATCAATAATAAAAACTTCTGCGCCGAGCGATGAGAACTGATGCATAAATTCTTTTGAATCTTCGACGCTCATTGTATGCTCTGCACCCATTCCCGCACCTACAAGGCAGGCAGTTGGATTGGCTTCGGGCATGTTCAGAACACTTTTTCTTATATGACTGTGCATATCGTTGACTGCCTCATCAAGGCTTCCGCAGACAATGCCGAAATGCACCTCGGGGGTGATGAATTTTTTGCCTGCGGGAATAACCGTAATCGGTTTGTGCGACGTAATTTCTGCCTTGAATGCAAGGGTGATAAAGTCGGTTTCTTCGGTTGCGTTGAAGTCAACGGAAAATCTGCATCCTCCGCTCCAAGCTGTCTGGCAGGTGTAAATTGTACCTGTTGCATTGTTGCGGATAAAAATAATCGGATGGCGGAATCTGTCGCGTCCGAAACGGGTGTCGATACATAAAGTGTCGTGCGAGAGGCTTTTCCAGGCAAATTCGCCTTCCCTTGCCCAATGGTCATTTGTAAAATATCCGACGGAATAAAGCTCGTCAATCCCTTTGTTTGTGAGCATACTTCTGTCAAACGCTTCAATTCCGCCGCTGATGAGTGAGAGACGGCTGAGACTCATCGGTTTATCCGAATTGTTGATGATTTCAATGTGTCTTGTGAGCATCTGCGTGCCGTCAAGAACGGTGTGAATTTTCAAAGTGACGGGTTTTATTCCGCTTTCGAGAGTGAGTATGCACTCTGTTGAATTCTCGGATTCAACCGTTTCAAAATCAACGAAAGTGAGGTGGTAGTCGATGCACTGACCGTCGATTTCGATGTTGAATGCGGATGGCTCGGCAAAATCACGGGGATTGAGCCTTGATGGGAAGCCGCAAAGCACATTCAAGGGATAGCCTGCAGCATTGTGTCCCGACGAAACAAGAACGCCGTCAATGAGCGTTTCTTCACGCACGGCAAGTCTGCTTCTGTAACAGAAAACAGGATTTTTGCCCTGCTGGTAATAAATATTGCGGAAAGATTGGTTGTTCATAGAAATTCACCTTCCGGAGTGAAGTTATGGTTTTATTTTACTTTATTTCAAAGCATATTGTCAATAAAAAACGGTTTGCATCATCAAACGCAAACCGTTTTGCCTATATTACCACTCAAACATCTGCTCGGGATTCTTGAAGATATCTTCGAGTCTCTGGATGAAGGGAACAACGTCGCCAAAGTCAACTGCTCTGTGGTCAAAGCAAAGGTCGATGGGAAGCTCGTTGCCGACAACAATGATGTCGTTGCCGTTTTCATCCTGTGCAACGACGGGTTTCTTCATAACCGAACCGTAGCAGCAAACAAATACCTGGGGAGGAATGATTGAAAGAAGAGCAACTCTGCCGTTGACACCTCTGATAAGGGGACCTACGTTTGAGATGGTTACGGTACCCTGCTTGATGTCTGCGGGAGTGATTCTGTCGGTTTCGGGGATTGCATAATAATCTTTCTTGGCTTTGCCTGAAAGAGTCTTTATCTTATGTTTACCTGTCTTTGCACCTACAAGGCGGTAGATTGCCTTCATAATCTTGCCCTTCTTGAGCTTTTCGATTGTGTCGTTGAAGGAAACCTCAAACATAACCTCGGTGAAATTGGTGTTGTTGATTTTTTTTGTTGTGTCAGCAACGTGCTGCGTGAGCTCAACAAGGCTCTTGTTACCGATATCGTGGAGATTGATTGTCATCATTTCGCCGTTGGGAAGAAGCCATGTCATGCCTGCATGAACCTCATCCCACTGAGTAACCTTACCTCTTACGAGTTTACGGTTGAACTCAATGTGAGCATTGAGCTGAGGAGCAGCTTTGAACGCTTCTGCAAAAGCTTTGAGCATAATGGTGTTAATAGTGATTTTTGTGGGGAACTTGCCTGACTCATTGAGCTTCTTGAGTACTTCAAGGAATTTTGTTACCTCGGGTTCATAAATAAATGAACTGTGGGGAATTGTTTCCCAGCTCTCTGTGGTCATATTGGCAACAATTTTTCTTGCTATACCGAAATGTGATTCTTTTATTGCTTTCATAGGGGGAATCCTCCTGCCTGAATTCATATTCATATAAATAATACCATAAGCTTCAGTTGAATTTGTTCCTTTATAGAAAAAAGATAAATTTTAACAATTTAAAAATTGGATTTTTCTACTTCACAAAAATTATAAAATATGGTAAAATATTATGATAAATTTTAAAAAGGAAATTACTGATGAAAAAATTACTTGTTTATTTAAAAGGCAGCAGATTGCAATGTGTACTTGCGCCTCTGTTCAAAATGTTTGAAGCCATACTTGAGCTTTTTGTTCCGCTTGTTGTTGCGGCGACAATAGATACGGGTATTGGTAACGGCGACAAAAATTACATAGTAAAAATGAGCCTTTTGCTTGTGATTCTCGGTGCAGTCGGACTTGCGTTTTCCTTGACCGCGCAGTATTTCGCCGCAAAAGCTTCTGTGAACTTTGTCAAAAGACTCAAGCATGCCGTTTTTGAGCATATTGGCAGATTCTCCTACACACAGCTCGACTCTCAGGGCACTTCAACCCTTATAACACGTATGACAGGTGATATGGACAGCGTTCAGAACGGATTGAATCTTACTCTCCGACTTCTTCTGCGTTCACCGTTTGTTGTTATCGGTGCAATGATAATGGCATTCACGGTTGACAGCAAGGCGGCAGTGACTTTTGCGGTTGTTATTCCCGCTCTTTCGGTTGTTGTTTTCGGGATTATGATTTTCTGTATTCCGCTTTATAAAAAAGTCCGTTTTGCGCTTGATAAAGTGCTTTCAACCGCGAGAGAAAGTCTTACGGGTGCAAGGGTGATAAGAGCATTCTGCAAAGAAGATGAGCAGATTGAAGAATTCAAAGAGCGCAACGACGCTCTTACCGTTATTCAGGAATATACAGGCAAAATTTCGGCTCTTATGAATCCCGTAACTTGCGTTATCGTCAACATCGGAATCGCTGTGTTGATTTATGCAGGTGCAATCAGAGTTGATGCGGGTCTTATTACTCAGGGTGCGGTTGTTGCACTTTATAACTATATGTCGCAGATTCTTGTTGAGCTTGTCAAATTTGCAAGCCTTATTATTAACATCACCAAATCCGTTGCATGCGCGGGCAGAATAAGCACCGTGCTTGATATCCCTGCAGATGAGAATAACGGAACCGAAAAAATCAATCGCGAAAGCGAAAATATCGTTGAATTCCGCAATGTTTCATTCGCGTATGACGGTGCGGGTGACAAATCGCTTAAAAATATCAGCTTTACCGTAAAAAGGGGAGAAACTGTCGGCATTATCGGTTCAACCGGCTCAGGTAAAACAACACTTGTCAATCTTATCCCGGCATTTTATAAGGCAACAGAGGGAACCATTCTTGTCGGCGGTGCGAATGTCGATGATATTTCGCTTGAAGAGTTGCGCGCGGTGGTTTCTGTTGTACCTCAAAAAGCTGTACTGTTCAAAGGCACAATCAGAAAAAATATGCTTTGGGGTAATCCTGATGCAACCGATGAAGATATAATTAAGGCTCTTGAAATCGCTCAAGCGGCAGATTTCGTTATGCAGAAAGACGGCGGTCTTGATGCGCCCGTTGAGCAGGGAGGACGCAATTTCTCTGGCGGCCAGCGTCAGCGACTCACCGTTGCAAGAGCGATTATGAAGAAAGCGGATATTCTTATTCTTGACGACAGCTCAAGCGCTCTCGATTATGCAACCGATGCCGCAATGCGAAAGGCGATTGCTGAAAATCAGGGCGATACCGCAGTTTTCATCGTTTCTCAAAGAACATCCTCTATTATGAACGCAGATAAAATTATTGTGCTTGATGACGGAAAGGCATCTGTCGGTACTCACGAAGAACTCCTTGAAAATAATGCTGTTTACAGAGAAATCCATCTCTCGCAGTTTGATGAGGAGGAGAGTGCATCATGAAAAAGAAACTGAACAAAGGTACTCTCAAAAAGATACTTTTTTATGTCGGCGGATATAAAATCCACCTTTTCTTCTCGATAATTCTTGCCGCAGTCAGCGTTGCAATGACGCTTTATATTCCCGTACTTGCGGGCAAGGCGATTGACCTCGCGATAGGAAAGGGCAAGGTTGATTTTGAAGAAATGATGCCGAATCTTATCGGAATCGGCGTGCTCGCACTTCTCACCGCCGCTGCACAGTGGATAATGAATACTCTTAATAACAGAATCACATTCAGAGTTGTGCGTGATATCAGAAATGCGGCAATCGAAAAAATTCAGAGTCTTCCGCTGAGCTATATTGACTTGAAGCCGTCGGGCGATACGGTCAGCCGCATAATCTCCGATGCCGATCAGTTTGCAGATGGACTTCTTATGGGCTTCACCCAGCTTTTCACGGGCGTTGTTACCATTCTCGGAACTCTCGGTTTTATGATTTCGATTAATTTCAAAATTTCACTCGTTGTTGTTATTCTTACGCCGCTTTCACTTTTTGTTGCCCGTTTTATTGCAAAGAGAACTCATTCGATGTTCACAATGCAAGCAAAAACAAGAGGTGAACAGACAGCATTTACAGAAGAAATGATCGGCAACAAAAAAATCGTTGACGCTTTTTCGAGAGAAGAAAAAACGCTTGAGGAGTTTGACGAAATCAACGAAAGATATCAGAAATATTCTCTGAAAGCAATATTTTTCTCGTCGCTTACGAATCCGTCAACAAGATTTGTCAACAGTATGGTTTATGCCGCTGTCGGTCTGACGGGTGCAATTGCGGCGGTCGGCGGATCGATAACCGTTGGAGGACTTTCGTGTTTCCTCAGCTACGCAAATCAGTATACAAAGCCGTTTAACGAAATTTCGGGCGTTATTGCCGAGCTTCAGAATGCTCTTGCCTGTGCAGAAAGACTTTTTGAGCTTATCGAACAGCCTTCGCAGACTCCCGATGTGGAGAATGCGGCGGTATTCTCGGATGTTGACGGCAGAGTTGAAATGGAGAATGTTGCGTTCTCATATTCAAAAGACAAAGAGCTTATCAAAAATCTCAACCTCTCCGTTGAAAGCGGTAACAGAGTTGCAATAGTCGGTCCTACGGGATGCGGAAAAACAACGCTTGTCAATCTTCTTATGCGGTTTTACGATGTTGACGAAGGTGAAATCAGCGTTGACGGAGTTGATATCAATTCCGCAACCCGTGAATCTCTCCGAAAGAGCTACGGCATGGTGCTTCAGGATACCTGGCTCAAAGAGGGGACTGTCAGAGAAAATATTGCTATGGGTAAGCCCGATGCAACGGATGAAGAAATTATCGCTGCCGCAAAAGCCGCACATGCACACAGCTTTATAAAACGTCTGCCGCAAGGCTATGATACCGTCATTTCCGACGAAGCTTCGGGTCTTTCGCAGGGTCAGAAGCAGCTGCTTTGTATCACGAGAGTTATGCTCTGTCTGCCGCCGATGCTGATTCTTGACGAGGCCACCTCCTCCATTGATACGAGAACGGAAATCCGCATTCAGAAAGCATTTTCGGCAATGATGCAGGGCAGAACGAGTTTTATTGTTGCCCACAGACTTTCAACCATCAAAAATGCAGATGTAATCCTTGTTATGAAAGACGGGAAAATCATTGAGCAGGGTGATCATAATTCGCTATTGGAAAAAGAGGGGTTCTATTACGAGCTCTATAACAGCAGAATGGACGCGAATTAAGTGCAGAACGCAGAGTGCAGAATAAACGGGATGAACGTAAGGTTCGTCCCGTATTTTTATATTACAATTAAATTATCATTGACAAAATCGCTTTACTATGATAATGTAATACTACAATAAATAGCCATATATGGCATAAAAGGAGTTAAAATTATGAAAAAGATTATTGCTTTGGTTCTTGCAATGCTTATGATGTTCTCGTTTGCAGCTTGCGGCGGCAACACCACTCCCGACACAACAGATCCCGCAACAGAAGCAGATGCAGCAGAAACAATCGTTGTCGGTTACACAATTTATGAACCCATGAACTATCTTGACGAAAGCGGTAAGCTTGTCGGCTTCGATACAGAGCTTGCAGAAGCAGTTTTCGGCAACCTCGGTTATAAGGTTATCTTCCAGGAAATCGAATGGAGCAGCAAGTATACAGACCTTGATTCAGGCACAATCGACTGCGTATGGAACGGCTTCACAGCTAACACAGCTGATGATGACGGCGTTCTCCGTTCAGAAAAGGTTGATTTCTCATACAACTATATGGAAAACCGTCAGGTAGTAGTTGTTAAGGCTGATTCAGGCATTGCAACAGCAGCAGATCTTAACGGCAAATTCGGCGTTGCTGAAAGTGGTTCCGCAGGCGAAGCTTATGCAAAAGAATTCGAAGGTACAGCATTCAAGGGCTTCATCAAGCAGACAGAATGCCTCACAGAAATCAGCGCAGGTACAGCAGATTTCGCAGTTGTTGACGCACAGCTTGCAAAGAGCTATGTAGGTAAGGGTGACTACGCAAACCTTGCAATCGTTGAAGAACTTTCAAGTGATGTTGAATTCTATGCAATCGGTTTCAAGAAGGGCAGCCTCCTTACAGCTAACGTTAACGCACAGCTTGAAGCACTCGCTGCAGACGGTACAATCTCCGCTCTTGCAGAAAAGTACGGCGTTGCAAACACAGCTATCACAGATTTCTCTGACCAGAAATAATTACTTAAAGATATATCAATTGGAGTTTTAATATGTCCTTTTTAGAAGTCACGGCTTTTTTGTTCGACGGCTTTAAAATATCTTTGCTTATCTTTGCGGTGACGCTGCTTTGCGGCGCACCGCTTGGTTTGCCTATAGCCTTTTGTTCGATGAGTCGTTTCAAAATAGTCAAATCAATTTCAAAGGTTGTTGTCTGGATTGTCAGAGGTATTCCGCTGATGCTTCAGATTTTCATCATCTATTATGTACCCGGTCTGCTGTTCGATTATCAGCTTTTCGGAAAGATTGACCGCTTTATGTTTATCGAGTACGGTATTTCCGATGCGGGCAGAATAACAGCGGTTCTTATCGCTTTCACGCTCAACTATGCCTGCTATTTTTCGGAAATCTACAGAGGTGGCATCGAAAGCATTTCCAAGGGTCAGTATGAAGCAGGCTATGTTCTTGGCCTGACCAAATCACAGATATTCAGAAAAATCATTCTCAAGCAGGTTGTTCAGCGCATTGTTCCGCCTATGTCAAACGAGATTATAACTCTCATCAAGGATACAGCTCTTGCCAACTGCATTATGGTTTGTGAAATCATCAAGAATGCAAAAGAGCTTGCGGCAACAAAAGCTATGATATGGCCGTTATTCTTCACGGGTGTATTCTATCTTGTGTTTGTTGGTATTCTTACCATTGTTCTCAACAAGGCAGAAAAGAAACTGAGCTATTTCAGGAGTTAAATTATGTCGATATTAGAAGTCAGTAATATTAAAAAAAGCTTCGGTAAAACCGAGGTTCTCAAAGATATCAGCTTTACTCTCGAGAAAGGCGAGGTTCTTTCAATCATCGGTTCGTCGGGTAGCGGAAAAACGACACTTCTCAGATGTCTCAACTTTCTTGAAATTGCCGATAACGGCAAGATTATGGTTGATGGTGACGTTGTTTTTGACGGCAGTGACAAATCATATCTGACCGATGAAAAGATAAGGGAAAGCAGATTGAATTTCGGCCTTGTGTTCCAGAATTTCAATCTTTTTCCGCAGTATACGGTTCTTCAGAATCTTACTCTTGCGCCCACTCTTCTCAAAAAGGGAAGCGAAGAGGAAATAAAGAAAAATGCTATTGAATTAATCAAGAAGGTTGGTCTTGAAGAGAAGGTGGATTTCTACCCCTGTCAGCTTTCGGGCGGTCAGCAGCAGCGCGTTGCGATTGCACGTGCACTTGCACTTAATCCCAAAATTCTCTTTTTCGATGAGCCTACTTCGGCACTTGATCCGGAGCTTACAATGGAGGTTCTCAACGTTATCAAGGGACTCAAGGAATCAGGCTGCACAATGGTTATCGTTACCCATGAAATGGCTTTTGCCCGCGATGTTTCGGATAAGGTTATATTTATGGACGGTGGCGTTATCGCCGAGCAGGGCACTCCCGACCAGGTTATCAACAATCCTCAGAACGAGAGAACAAAGCACTTCCTCAACAGATTCAAAGAAAACAGCTAATTAAAAATAACCTTCGGATTGCAGTTGCAATTCGGAGGTTATTATATTATAATCACCATAGGAGATGATAAAATGAAATATTTGATTGCGTCCGACATTCACGGTTCGGAGTTTTATTGCAAAAAGCTGATTGAAGCCTATAAAAATGAAGAAGCGAACAGACTTGTTCTCCTTGGTGACATTCTCTATCACGGACCGAGAAACGACCTTCCTGAAGGCTATGCGCCCAAAAAGGTGATTGAAATTCTCAATGCGATGAAAAATGAAATTCTCTGCGTCAGAGGCAACTGCGATACCGAGGTTGACCAGATGGTGCTCGATTTCCCGATTCTTGCCGATTATGCGGTTCTTACCGCGGGAAGCCGACTTGTTTATCTTACTCACGGTCATAACTTCAATGAAAATAATCTTCCGCCGCTTCAGGATGGTGATATTCTTCTTCACGGCCATACCCACGTGCCGAAATGTACGGAGCACGAAAGCTATGTTTATCTTAACCCCGGCTCGGTCTCGATTCCCAAGGAGAATTCGTGGCACGGCTATATGACTCTCGAAAACGGAAAGTTTATTTGGAAAGATTTTGACGGAAAGGAAATGATGGAATATGATGCTTAACAAAGATAATCTTGATTTTCTCAACGCAAGACGCCTTACCCCTACGCTTAAAACAATTTTGGTTCTTATGACTGCGATTATGACAGGGTTTATGTGGCGTGTCAGAGGCACTCACGGCTGGGGTTCGATGTGGGGAATGTTTGCTGTCGGTGTTATGCTCACTCTCGTGATTTTTGCTTTCTTCGGCAACCGCAGAAAAATGACATTCGAAGTTCTACCAATTGCGGTAATTCTTCTTGGAATCACAAACGGCGGATGGGGTACGCTCAACTCCCAGATGGGCGGTTATCTTGGAAGCACCGTGCCTTTCACAGGTGAAGAAACTGTTGCGATTGCCGAAATCAGTCCGTGGTCGGGCCTTTTTGCAATGCTTCTTCTCGGCTTCGGGTGGATGCCGCTTTGGGCGATGTTCATCGGTTCTCTTTTCTCAAAGAAAGAATACAAAATTTGGCACTACATAACGCTCATTGCGGTGTTCTACGTTGTTGTTTATGCATTCGAATTCACCGTTGCTCACTATATCGCACCCATCGTTAATTCTGATGCGGTTGAGCTTTTCAAGGACGGTCTTGCCGACAGAGGATATGATTATTCACCGATGATGGCGTTTATCAAGAATCTTGGCTCTGAGGCTTGGTTCAAGAAAATTCCCTACGGCAGAAACTATTTTGCAACCGTAAGAATTATTTCTTATACCGCAGGTGCACTTGTCCTTTCGCTTGCAACACTTATCGCAAAAAAAGACAGGGTCACCGCATTTATTTCGTTTGCAATCAATGCGATTTGCGCGGTTTCTATTACCCTTGCCGACGTTGTTATGGTGCTTGATTCCGACAGAGGATTCTTTAAACTCAAGAATCTTCCCGGTTTCCTTGAGGGCGGCAACTGGTCACTCTGGGAGTATCTCACAGGTTTCTTCCTCGGCTTCGGCATTATGCTTCTTATCGTTTGCATGCCTAAAAAGGTTACGGGTGGCGAGGGTTGGTTTGAATATAAAATGCCGCTCAAAAACGCGAAGATCTATGCAGCTTACAGCGCTGTGATGACCTTACTTGCAACATTTGTTGTAACAACCGCAAGACCTCTCGGCATGAGAATTGCAGAGTGGATGGTCTATAAAGGCTGGGTTGCGGAGGAGGAGATTCCGAGCTATATTATCACCGCAGTATTCTGTGTTATCGGAATTATTATCACCGCTTCAATCGCAAATAAAAATATCATCAAAAGAGAGCTTTCTAATCTTTTTGCAGTAAGAACAGAGGATTTCTGTCTTAAGGCGATACCTGTTTATTTCGCTGTGACTGCATTCGGATATTTTTGCACGGGCGACAATAACATCCTTTCCCTGCCTTACGCACAAATGAAAAATCCCTCATCAATCCTCGGACTGATAAGGGACGGAAGCATCTTTATTCCGGCAATAATGCTTATAAGCATCGTTGTGTTTTATGTGCTTTATGCGGTTGTTGTTAAAAAAGCAGTCAAGAGAAAATAATTTTACGAATATCTTCAACATTCTGAGCAATGTGGGTTGCACCTGCATTGCTCAGTTCTTTTTCATCGCCGTAGCCGAAGGTGACGCCGATGCTTTCAACACCCGCTCCGTTTGCACCGTCGATGTCAAAATATCTGTCGCCTACCATAATTGCCTCGTGTTTTTCAATTTCGAAATGCTCAACGCATCTGCTTACGAGGATAACCTTGCTTTCGTGCGCCTTGTCGCTTAACGGACAGGAAATAAAATCAACAAGTTCACCGAAATTGAGATAATCGATGATTCTGAGAATAAAATTATATGGCTTTGAGCTTGCGATTGCAACCTGAATTCCGTGTGATTTGAGTTCACGCAGAAGGCTTTCGATTCCCTCATAAAGCGTGAAGCGGAAGATACCCTCACGGCTGTATTCTTCACGGTATTTCATGACGGCAAATGCAGCTTGTTCTTCATCCGCACCAAGTTCGCGCTTAAACGAATCGAAAACGGGCGGACCAATGAAAGTACGCAGTCTTTCGTTGCTTATCGGCGCATATCCCGATTCTTTTATTGCATATTTAACAGAATGAAAAATACCGTCTCCCGTGTCGGCAATCGTGCCGTCAAAGTCAAAAAAGACGGCTCTGTATTTCGAAGTCATATTATCACCTGCAAAAAATTATATCATATATCAAATAATCATTCAATATTTTGTTTACTTTTTTAATTTAGTGTGATATACTCTAATATTATTATAATTAAAAAGTTATTTATCCCGAAAGGACTGAAAATATAATGGATTATAAGTTTGCGAAAGGTGTTGCATCGCTCAAGCCTTCGATTATCAGGGAAATTCTGAAAAGCTCGGGTAATACAATCCCTCTTGCCGCAGGAAATCCCGCTCCCGACGCTTTTCCGGTTGACGATATAAAAATGCTTGTCGGTGAAGTTTTTGAAGAAGACCCCGTTCTCGCACTTCAGTACGGAATCAGCGAAGGCTACGGCCCTCTTGTTGAGGAGCTCATCAAGCTTTGTAACTCAAGATACGGAGTCGGCACAGAGGATGACGGACTCATCGTTGTAAGCGGCGCTCAGCAGGTAATGAGCCTTATGAGTCAGTGCTTCATCAACTACGGCGACACAGTGCTTTGCGAAGAACCTTCATTCATCGGTGCGCTCAACTGCTTCAGAAGCTACGGCGCAAATCTTGTTGGCGTGCCCATCGACAGCGACGGAATTAACATTGAGGCTCTTGAAGAAAAACTCAAATCAGAAGAAAACGTTAAGTTTATTTATACAATTCCCAATTTCCAGAATCCCGCAGGCGCAACAATGTCACTCGAAAAGAGGAAGGCAGTTTATGAGCTCGCAAAGAAATACGGAGTGCTTGTGCTTGAGGACAATCCCTACGGCGACCTTCGTGTTTCGGGCGAGGATGTGCCCGCAATCAAGAGCTTTGACGAGGACGGAATTGTTGTTTATTCCGGTTCGTTCTCAAAGATTGTTGCACCCGGCATCAGAGTGGGTTATGTTCTTGCACCGAAGGCGGTTATCGCAAAGCTTACCGTTGCAAAGCAGACTCAGGATGTTCATACTCCGCTTGTTTCACAGCTTGTGGTCTATAAGTGGCTTACCGAGTGCGATTTTGAAGGACACATCAACAAAATCCGTGAGATTTATAAGCGCAAGCTCAATCTTCTCTGCGACTGCGTTGACTCCGAACTAAGCGATTTTCTTACATATCACAGACCCGAAGGCGGTCTTTTCGTCTGGGCAAAGCTCAATGACGGCATCGATATGCTCGATTTTGTCAAGAAGGCGAGTGCTGCAGGTGTATCCGTTGTTCCCGGCAACGAAATGATGGTTGACGGCGACAAAGAATGCAGCTTTATCCGTATGAATTTCTCAACCCCCTCCGATGAAGGTATCGTCAAGGGTGTTAAGATTCTCGGTGAGGTTGCTCGTTCATTATGATTAAGGAAGGTGAAAAACCTATGGAAAATACAGCTCCCGAAAAAAAGCCGATAGTTTTAAGTATGATTCAGCCCACATCAGTTCCGACCTTGGGCAACTATCTCGGCGCACTCAAAAACTGGAAGGCGATGAGTGATGACTACAACTGTCTTTATGCCGTTGCAGACCTTCATGCTCTTACCATCCATCCCGAACCTGCAAAGCTGCGTCAGCAGATTCTTGAAATGTATGCAATTCTTCTTTCAAT
>JAZNHM010000145.1:0-2717 GCA_045576955.1 Acutalibacteraceae bacterium
CTTTGGTCGTTTGTGACCGCAATAATCAGACGAAGAAAGGATAATAAAAATGAACAGAATAACAAGCTTCACAGTTGATCACGACCTTCTTACCGAGGGCATCTACGTTTCACGCATTGACGGCGATATCACCACCTACGATATGAGAACAAGAATCCCCAACGGTGGCGATTTTATGGATACGACAACGGCAAACACCGTTGAGCATATGTTTGCAACCTTCGTCAGAAATTCCGAGATAAAGGATGATGTTATCTATTTTGGCCCGATGGGCTGCCGCACAGGTTTCTATCTTCTCGTCAGAAACGCTGACAACGCAAAGGTGCTTGAAATCACGAAGAAGATTCTTGCGGATATCATCGCATACGACGGCGAGGTTTTCGGTAACACGAAGAAGGAATGCGGCAATTATCTTGACCTCGACCTTGCAAAGGCAAAGGAAGAATGCAGCAGATATCTCAAGGCTCTCGAAACTGAGCAGACATTTGAATATAAGGCATAAAAAGACGGTCGGGTTTCGTGCTTGAAATCCGACCGTAATGTTTTTTATTTTGTTACTTTTTCTGCTTCTGCCTGCTCAAACTCAAATGCATTCTTACCCTTGTGGCGGTAAGGCACAAACTTGATGAAGAGGTATGAAAGGAATGCACCGACAGAATTGAGAACGATATCTGCCATGGTGTCCATAATGGGCCAGCGCTCGGGAACGATGGGATCAAAGAGGGTGAGCTCCTTGGGGGTGCCGAGGGCAAGCTCAAGCGACCAATGTTGTGCATCACCGGGGTATCCGCCCATCATACCTGCAATCTGATCAAAACCGAACTCAAACAGTTCCCAACAGGTTGATGCAAGGAACGAAAATCCGACGGATGCAAGGAGAATGAGGGTCATCGGTGCGGTTGATTTTCTTGCTTTGAGGATTGCACATACAATTTCATAGCCGAAGAATACGCATGCTCCGCCGCCGATAAAGTGGAGCGCAACATCCCACCATCTGAAATCATAGTAGAGATTGAGGAATTTGCCGCCGAAGGAGCCGCACCAAATCATAAGCATAAGTGCTGACTGAAATCCTGATGCAACGTGACGGAAAATGCTCTTCTTCGGGAATGCCATAAAAGCTTCCCACGCAAATGTGCAAAGGAAGTTTGCGCCGACCTGAAGGGGGTCGGTGATATCAAATGCTTCACCCTCTGCGGGGAAAAAGCCTTTGACAAAAGCAAAAAGAAGAGTCGCTCTGAGAATCCACCAGAAAACAAATCTGTATGTAGGGCAGTTGTCTTTTAATCGCTTGATATATTCTTTCATATTATCTTTCTCCGTTCATAGGTTTGTTGTTTCAGTATATCAATATTTTATTATGGTGTCAACAACTGTTTGATTTTATTGCAGAAATGTGATATTATATAACACGTTGAATTTCTCTGAAAAGGAGTTAGTTATGACACAGAAGCTTTACTACGAAAACCAATATATAAAAGATTTTACCGCAACAGTTGTTGCCTGCACCGAAGGTAAGAGAGGATTTGAGGTTATCCTTGACAAAACCGCATTCTTCCCCGAGGGCGGCGGTCAGCCGGGCGACACGGGTTTCATCGGCAATTCCGAAGTTATCGACACCGTTGAAAGCGGCGAAGATGTTGTTCACATCTGTAGAGAAGCCGTTTCGGGCGAGGTTGAATGCAAACTTGATTTTGAAAAAAGATTCTCAAATATGCAGGAGCATACGGGCGAGCATATTTTCTCGGGTATAATACACGCTATGTGCGGCTGCGACAACGTCGGATTCCATATGGGTGAGCATAACGTGACGGTTGATTTCAACTGCATTGTTACTCAGGAGCAGCTTGACGAAGCGGAAAGACTTTCAAACGAAGCAATCTACAAAAACATTCCCGTTGAGGCGATTTATCCGACCGACGACGAGCTTTGCAATTACGATTACAGAAGCAAAAAGGAAATCAAGGGTCAGGTGCGTCTGACACGCATTGAAGGCATCGACCTTTGTGCCTGTTGCGGCACTCACGTTGCATTCACGGGCGAGGTCGGAATCATCAAGGTTATCTCCGTTATGAATCACAAATCGGGCGTGCGCGTTACTCTGCAAATCGGCAGAAAGGCTCTTGCCGACTACCGCGAAAAAAACATCAGCGTTCACGAAATTTCGGCTCTTCTCAAAGCAAAAACCGAGGAAATCACCCCTGCGGTTGAGCGCGTTATGGCTCAGCTTCAGGATGCAAGATATAAATATTCACTTCTCAAAAAGGAGATTTTTGCAGTTAAAGCAAAGGATGCGTCGGGCGAAAAATTCATAGCATTTGATGACGGCGGAGAAGCCGAAGACGCAAGAATTTTCAGCGATATGCTTGCAGAAAAATGCGGCGTTGCGGCAGTTTTCTCAGGCAACGACGTAAACGGCTACAAATACGCAATTACAAGCCGTACCGAAGATGTAAGAGCAATCGGCAAGGAGCTTAATTCCGTCTGCAACGGCAGAGGCGGCGGCAAACCCGATATGGTTCAGGGTTCTGTCGCATCAACTTGTGAAGAGATTGAAAAATTCTGGAACAAAATATAAGTCAGGACCTCCGGCTAAGCCGGAGGCTTGATTAAGCCCTATAAGGGCATTATACGGACGAAACCCCTTAAGGGGCACTGAAAGGTTTGCCGACCGCATCCCTTTTTCAGCTACCCCTCAAGGGGTTAATTTTATGCCT
>JAZNHM010000146.1:0-3570 GCA_045576955.1 Acutalibacteraceae bacterium
TGTACAGGGGTTTGTCAATATATATTATTCATTTTTTTGATATAACAAAAGCTGGCTTTTTAGTTGACCTTAAATTTCGTCTACTTTCAATTTTAAGCAATAAAAAACCGCCCCACTAATCAATATTCTCAAAAAATCAAAACACATGAAAAGCCCATATAGTCAAAAATGTAAAACCAAAAAGAAGCGTAAATGACAAAAGCAGGCAACATTCCCAATGAAAAAACAGGTAACATCACCCCAAAAGTCTTGACAAAAACGAAGAGCGTGATATAATTAATTAAATCAATATTGAAATTAAAGGAACCAGCTGACTGCAGAGGATGTTGGTTCCTTTATGTTTTTTTGAAGGAAATCACGAAGAATATACATTATCATAAAGGAGACTGCGTTATGGAAATTCAACTTCAGGAACTTATTGAGCAGATAAAAAAAGATGGAGTGGAAGCGGCCGAAACTCAGGCTGAAGCAATACTTGTATCTGCAAAAGCCGAAGCCGAAAAAATTATCGCCGATGCACAGGCTCAGGCAGATAAGATTATTGCTGATGCAAAAAACGAAAACGCAAAAACAGTAAAGTCGGGCGAAGATGCAATCCGCCAGGCAGGAAGAAATCTGCTTATTTCATTCAGGGAGAGCGTAACAAGAGAGCTTAAAGCGATTGTGAGCGATAATGTTAATTCCGTTTATTCATCGGATGCTTTTGCAAAGCTTGTTGTAAGTGCCGTTGAAAGTTGGACAGGTAAACCCGAGGCAGAGGATATTGCTGTTGTTCTCAACAGCAATGACCTTGCGAAGCTTGAAGAGGCACTTCTTGCCGAGCTTAAGGCAAAAATGCTCGGCGGTGTTACCCTTAAAGCAAACGATAATTTTGACGGCGGTTTCCGCATTGCAGTGAATAACGGTGCGGTTTATTATGATTATTCCTCCGAGGCTGTTACCGATATGCTGTCAAATTATCTCAGCCCCAAGGTTACAGCACTTCTGAAAGAGGCTGAATAACATGGCTGAATATTATCTGATATCTCAATTGCCGTCGCTTGACGGAATTAATGAAAACACACCGCTTCCCATAACATCGGAGAGATTTGAGGAGCTTTGCAGGAGATTTCTCGGCAAAAAAACACAGGGCGAATCGAAAAAATTAACCCTTGCACCGTCGAGAAATCCCGAAAAATCATCATCCTCATTGATTGAGAAATGGAATGAGGGCGAGCGCAATCTTCGTCTTGCACTTGCAAAGCTTCGTGCGGATAAAATGAACAAGCATTTTGATGCGGATATTCAATCTTTTTCTCCCGTGCTTCTGCAGGCGGTACGGACTGCCGTTGAACTCGAAAGTCCTATGGAAGCGGAAAAGTTTCTCAACAAATACCGTCTTGATTTTCTTGAAATGCTCAGACCGATGGATTCATTCTCAGAGGAATTTGTGTTCTATTACGGACTCAAGCTGAAACTTCTTGAGCGAATCAGAAAATTCGATTCGGAAAGCGGAGAAACCGCATACAGAAATATCTATAACTCCATTATGAATGGTGACAGAACGGAGGCTCTACAATGACCGAAAACAAAGGTAAGGTAGTAAGCATTAACGGTAACCTTGTATCCGTAAGGTTTGACGGCAATGTTTCGATGAACGAAATCTGCTACGTTAATGTTGATAATACAAAACTCAAAAGCGAGGTTATCCGTATCCGAGGTGACATCGCACAGATTCAGGTTTACGAAATGACAAACGGTATCAAGTGCGGAGATGAAGTTGAATTTACAGGAGATATGCTCTCGGCTCAGCTCGGCCCCGGTCTTCTCGGTCAGGTTTATGACGGACTTCAGAATCCGCTGCCCGTTCTGGCAGAGCAGGCAGGCTGGTTCCTTGAAAGAGGAATTTATGCAGACGGACTCAACGCGGAAAAGAAATGGGAGTTTACTCCGACTGCAAAGGTTGGTGACACTCTGCGTGCAGGTGAATATATAGGCACCGTTCCCGAAGGACCTTTTACACATAAAATTTTTGTCCCCTTCTATCTTCTTGGTAATTACACATTGAAATCAATCACAGATAAAGGCGAATACACCGTCAGCGAAACCGTTGCTGTTCTTGCAGACGAAAGAGGCAGAGAAATCCCCGTTTCGATGTCGTTCAAGTGGCCCGTAAAACGAGCTGTCAAATGCTACAGCGAAAGACTTGCACCCGTTGAAACAATGGAAACCAAGGTGCGTCTTATTGACTCGTTCTTCCCCGTTGCAAAGGGCGGAACTTACTGCACACCCGGTCCTTTCGGTGCAGGTAAAACAGTTTTACAGCACACCACATCGAAATATGCAGACGTTGATATCGTTATCATCGCAGCCTGCGGTGAACGTGCAGGCGAAGTTGTTGAAACAATAACCGAATTTCCCGAGCTTACCGACCCGAAAACAGGCCGTTCCCTTATGGAACGCACTATTATTATATGTAATACTTCATCAATGCCCGTTGCATCCCGAGAAGCATCGGTTTACACCTCGGTAACACTTGCTGAGTATTACCGTCAGATGGGACTTAATGTTCTTCTTCTTGCAGACTCAACATCACGTTGGGCGCAGGCTCTTCGTGAAATGTCGGGCAGACTTGAAGAGATTCCGGGTGAAGAAGCTTTCCCCGCATATCTTGAGTCATATATCGCCGCTTTCTATGAAAGAGCAGGCTATGTTCTTCTTCCTGACGGAAGCAAAGGCTCCGTCACAATCGGCGGAACGGTTTCTCCCGCAGGCGGCAACTTTGAAGAGCCCGTTACTCAGGCAACTCTCAAGGTTGTAGGCGCATTCCACGGTCTTTCCCGTGAACGCTCGGATGCAAGAAAATATCCCGCAATCGACCCGCTTATTTCGTGGTCAAAATATAAGACGGTTACAGATTCCGCAAAATCGGCTTTCTGCAAGAATATTCTTCTTCACGGCGATGAAATCGGCTCGATGATGAAGGTCGTTGGTGAAGAAGGCACAAGCCTTGAAGACTATATTATCTATCTCAAATCGGAAATGCTTGATGCTGTTTATCTTCAACAGAACTCATTCGACCTGACCGACGCTAACTGCGGTACAGCACGTCAGCGATATGTCACCGACAAGCTGATATATGTTCTCGGCAGTGAATATTCGCTTGATAATAAAGATGACGCACGAAGCTTCTTTAACCGTATGCGTCAGAAATTCATCGACTGGAATTATACGGAATTTGAAAACGATGCTTTTGCGAAAGCGGAAGCTGAAATCGATGCAATATATGCCGAAGGTCAGGGTAAAACAGGCAGTGAGGCAGAGCTTTTATTGAAAGGCGGTGAGTGAGAATGAATAAAGTTTTCAACAGAATTGAATCCATAACGGGCAACGTTATCACCGTTAAGGCGGACGGTGTGAGATATAATGAGCTTGCTCAGATAAACACCCGATTCGGAAAATCCCTTGCACAGGTCAACAAGATTGACGGCGATATAGTTTCGCTTCAGGTTTTTGCAGGCGGTCAGGGCGTTTCAACAGGCGACGAGGTGCGTTTTCTCGGCCATGAAATGCGTGTTTCATTCAGCGAAG
>JAZNHM010000147.1:0-3767 GCA_045576955.1 Acutalibacteraceae bacterium
GAATTTTCTGATATATCGGTAATTCCGTCACTGTCAAAAACGAGTTCTCCGCTTTTATCATATGGAAGATTTCCATCTTTCTTTATCTTGGTAAAGCTTTTCTTTAATTTACGGAAATAGATTTTATCCGAAAGTAGGGTCCAGATTGCATCCATTTTTACCTTGGCTTTTAATTCGATTATAATTAAATCGGTGTCGAAACGAAGGATCGCAACAAAGCCGATTAAAATGAGAGAAAATACAGGTACCGAAAGCTTATAATTCATCAAAGCCTTTTTGCCTGTCTTTGATGTTAACATATGAATTTTATTATACTCATAATAATCGTTATCGTCTAAACTGTATCGGATTTTATAATCATACTCTTTAACCATAATTATATCTCCAAAATTTTTATTATATCATCAACAACAAAATCCGCCGCGGTTTCAACGTTTTCTTTCTTTGTGAAAAGGCATCCGTATGTGCCCGCATTTTTGCCCGACAAAACGTCGATTTCCCTGTCGCCTATCATAACGGTTTCACTTCGGTCAAGACCGTAGGTGTCACAGATATAATTGACCGCATCAGGCGACGGCTTTGAGGGGAAATTCATCGACGAATCAACAAACGCAGTGAAGAATTTCTTCATGCCGTACTCTTCAAGATAATGCTGAGAGGTTTCAAAACCTCTGTGAGTATATAAAAAATGCTTTTTGCCGTCATTAAAAAGAGTTTCGAGAACTCTGTATGTATTCTCAAACGGAACGGCAATCGGACGGAGATTATAATCGTGTTCGTATTTACGGAAAACGGCCTTTTCTTCTTCGCTGACGTCATAATGCTCAAAAGCATGGGCGAAAGTTATTTCAAGAAGTGCTTTTGCTTCGTCGTAGTCGGCGTCTTTGCCGAATTCGCTAAGCGCCTTGAGAAAAGCCGAGGTTATGTGAGGGTAGCTGTCAAACAGCATACCGTCAAAATCCCAGATATAATTCTGCATAATCAGTCACCGTAGCCGTTGGGGTTCTGTGACTGCCATCTCCATGAGTCCTCGCACATTTCGTCGATTCCTCTGATTGCTTCCCAGCCAAGCTCTTCCTTTGCCTTTGAGGGGTCTGAATAGCAGGTTGCGATATCGCCGGGACGTCTGGGTGCGATAACATATTTAACGGGTTTGCCACAGGCTTTTTCGAATGCCTTGACGACTTCGAGAACGCTGTAACCGTTGCCTGTACCGAGGTTATATGTGAAGCATCCGTTTTCACCAAGAACCTTTTCAACCGCCTTGATATGACCGAGAGCAAGGTCAACAACGTGGATATAGTCACGCACACCCGTGCCGTCGGGAGTGGGATAATCGTCACCGTTGACGTTGAGATGCTCAAGCTTGCCGATTGCAACCTGAGTAATATAGGGAACAAGATTGTTGGGGATACCGTTGGGGTCCTCACCGATTCTGCCGCCCTTATGTGCACCGATGGGGTTGAAATAACGGAGAAGGCAGGCACTCCACTCACTGTCTGATGCGCAGGTATCCTTAAGAATCCTTTCGATGTAAAGCTTTGTTGTGCCGTAAGGATTGGTTGTTTTACCTTCGGGCATATCTTCCTTGAGAGGTGAGGGGTTTTCGCTGCCGTAAACGGTTGCCGATGAGCTGAAAACAATCTTCTTGCAGCCTGCCGCAGCCATAGCCTCGCAAAGAACAACTGAGCCGCCGATGTTATTGTCGTAGTATTCAAGGGGGTTGCTGATGCTTTCGGGAACACACTTAAGACCTGCAAAGTGAATTACGGCATCAATCTTGTTTTCTGCGAAGATTTTATCAAGACCCTCACGGTCACGGATATCGCATTCGTAGAATTTAACATCCTTTCACGTAATTTCTTTGATACGTTTTACACTTTCGCTCTTGCTGTTGCAAAGATTATCGAGTATAATAGTGTCATATCCCGCATTGAGAAGCTCAACGCAGGTGTGAGAACCGATGAATCCGGCACCGCCGGTAACAAGAATAGACATTTACATATCCCTCCACAATAATTCTGATAATAATTATAAATATAATTCATTGTAAAATCAACAGACGGATATACAATATTTTTCGAAAAGGAAGTGCTTTTTTTGACAAGCTATGAAAATTTGAGGCACGACAACGAAATTCTGGCACTGATTGAGTCAGCAAACAGAGTTCTCGGCGCGATAGGATACACCGAGCACGGTATGGCACATTGCGTAAAAACCGGTACGGATGCGGGCAGGATTCTCAAAACTCTCGGCTATCCCGAAAGAGAATGTGAACTTGCAAAAATTGCAGGTCTTATTCACGATATCGGTAACACCGTCAACCGAAGTAACCACGCTCACAACGGTGCACTTCTCGCCTTTTCGCTTCTCAAAGAAAGAAACTTTCCGATTGACGAGGTTATCGCCGTAACAACCGCCATCGGTCATCACGACGAAAAAACCGCAGCACCCGTAACTCCGCTTGCGGCGGCACTCATTCTTGCGGATAAAAGTGACGTTCGCGCAACAAGGGTGCGGAACAAAAATGATATCTATAACGATATTCACGATAGGGTAAACTATGCGGCGAAAAACTCGAAAATAACTGTTATCAGCGAGCATAAACTTATCATTCTTGAGCTTGAAATTGATACTAACATCTGCCCAGTTATGGAATATTTCGAAATATTTCTTGAAAGAATGGTTCTTTGCAAAAAATCCGCCGCTTTTCTCGGCTGTGATTTTGAGCTGATTATTAACGATACGAGGTTACTGTGATGTATAATTTAACCGATATAGGAACAATAAAAGACATTCTCGGCAGACACGGCTTTCACTTTTCGAAGGCTCTCGGTCAGAATTTCATAGTCAACCCTTCCGTCTGCCCGAGAATGGCGGAGGAGAGCGGAATTGACGAAAACTGCGGCGTAATCGAAATCGGTGCAGGCATCGGTGTGCTTACCGCCGAGCTTGCAAAAAGAGCAAAAAAAGTTGTCGTTATTGAAATTGACACAAAGCTCCTTCCGATTCTTGACGAAACTCTCAAAGATTTTGATAACATAGAAATAATCAATCAGGACGTGCTCAAAACAGACCTTGCTGCACTCATCAAAGAAAAATTTGACGGTATGCCCATTTATGTCTGCGCAAATCTGCCCTATTATATAACCTCACCCGTTATCATGGCACTTCTCGAAAGCAGACTGCCTATTGAAGCGGTGACTGTTATGGTACAGAAAGAAGCGGCACAAAGAATCTGTGCGCCCGTGGGAAGCAGACTTTCGGGTGCTGTTACGGTTGCAGTTGACTATTACGCACATGCGCAGAAGCTTTTTGACGTTTCGGCAGGCTCGTTTATACCGGCACCCAAAGTTGACAGCTGTGTTATCCGAATGGACATAAGAAAAACACCCGAAATAAAAATCACCGACGAAGAACTGTTTTTCAGAATGGTGCACGCTGCTTTCGGTCAGCGCAGAAAAACCGCCGCAAACTCAATCAGCGCCGGCTCGGGAATCCCGAAAGACGCAGTAATCAGAGCGATTGAAGAATGCGGCTTCGCCCCCTCCGTGCGTGCAGAGGGTCTCACAATGCACGAGCTTGCAATGCTGAGTGAAAAAATTTTAGAAATAATACACAGCTAAAAGTCAGGACCTCCGGCTAAGCCGGAGGCTTGATTAAGCCCTATAAGGGCATTATACGGACGAAACCCCTTAAGGGGCACTGAAAGGTTTGCCGACCGCATCCCTTTTTCAGCTACCCCTCAAGGGGTTAATTTTATGCCT
>JAZNHM010000148.1:0-3188 GCA_045576955.1 Acutalibacteraceae bacterium
TTCCGTCTTATTTTTTTTAGAGAATAAAGAATATTGAGTAGATAATAAATAATAGTTTCAGTAGGATTTCACACGCACCCGATTATATAAATAAAAAGTGCAAAATACAAAATTAAGGATAAAATTACCTTGACATTCTGCATTTTGCACTTTGCATTTTACATTATATTAATAGTATCTGTAGCTTGCGATAACCTTGCCGAGAATGATAACTTCGTTAACGATAATGGGGTCCATAGTATCGTTTTCGGGTTGGAGTCTGAAATGACCGTTTTCCTTGTAGAATGTTTTGACGGTCGCCGAATCCTCGATGAGAGCAACAACCATATCGCCGTTTTTGGCAGTCGGAGTTCTTTCAACGATAACGATGTCGCCGTCAAGAATGCCTGCGTTAATCATGCTTTCGCCTTTGACTTTGAGCGCGAAAAGCTCCTTATCCTGCGCGCCGACCATCGAGAAGGGGAGATATCCCTCGATTTCTTCAACTGCGAGGATGGGTGAGCCTGCCGTTACCGTGCCGAGAACGGGAACATGGGTAACATTTTCTGCCTGACCGACAATTTTGATGCATCTTTTGAGCATCGGGGGTCTCTGAATATATCCTGCCGCCTCGAGTGCGTCAAGGTTTGCCTGAACAGACGATGTTGAACGCAGACCGACAGCAGCGCCGATTTCGCGCACGCTCGGGGTCATATTTTCCTTTGCCATTTCAAGGAGAAATTCATAAATTTTTTGCTGTATAGGGGTAATGGGCTTCATAATTTTACCTCATTTCTTTTATAAATATATGGTTCTGAACATAGTTTTTTTATCATTATAGCACAAATGTTCAAAAAATGCAAACATTTGTTTGATATTTTTTGAAAATTTTTTCGCATATAAGTATTTAATTGTTTAAAAATATATGATATAATTACTGAAATAATGGAAAAATGTTCTCAAAAACAAGCGCCGATTGAAAAATGCCAAAATCGGGAAAAGGTAAAATTTATGTCAGAGATGCAGGTCAGAAACAGAAAAGAACAGACTAACGGTAACAAGAAGCCTCTTGTTGCTGCGGTTTGCGTTGTTCTTGCACTTGCGGTTACGATTATCTTGTTCCTTGCACTGAAAAGTCCGGTTTTCCTTTTTGCGGCTGAAAAAAGAGCCGAAAGAGGCGAGTTTTCTCAGGCGGCTGAGGATATCAGTAAGTCAAGCGGAGAAAAAGCCGAAGCTCTTGAAAAATATATTATGCTCAGGCTGGATATCATAAATACTTACCCCGACTTGCTTACGGAATTCAGCTTTGAAAAAATCAATTTCTGGAAAGAAAGCACCGACTTTATAGTTGCCAACGCAGATTTGGTCAGTGAAGAAATTTTTGCTCAGGCTCAGGCAATTTCGCAGTCGCTTGACGGAATTATTTCAGGCATAGCGGGCTATGAGGCGCTGAGAGATGATGTGCTTTCGATGATGGATGTTTTCAACGAAATCAACCGTCTCAGCTCGAAAGATGCCGAAGGCAACAGCATCAGCTTCACCGTTGCGGAAGAAAGAGAAAAAATCCGCCGATGGGAGCAGAAATGTGCTGCTCTTGAAGAATATTCGCGTTCCGTAAACGGATCGGAGAGTATTTATCTTCTTAATTATCTGATAAAAGAAACTCAGGGCGAGTGCATAGACCTTGATGAAAAAATGAATATTGTTATTGAAAGCGGATACACGGAAACGGATAATGTGCGCCTTAATATCGAGGGCAAAAAGAGATATCCCGACATCCGCAGCAGCAATAACGAATCGGTCAATCTGCTCGAAAAGAACAACTATGAGCTGTATGTATATAAAGGTATATGCAGGGTATTTGTTGAAAGCTTGAGTGAATTTTATATTCCGGAATAAAAAATTAACAAAAGTTGAGTATCAGACTGATTGACAACAATAATTACATATGGTAAAATATAGCTCACAAGTTAAAGGGGAGTAGCTTTAGGGCTCCGTCCCGAGCCGAATGTCAACAACCGTTGCGTTATGCATCTGGCAAACGGCCCGATTTTGGGAAGCAAGACCTTTGACAGAGACTGTATTCATAGTTTCTGTCAAGGGTTTTTATTATATATGCAATAAATTTTTATTAAAATATTCTGAAAGGAATGAAATTAATGAAGTTCTATCTTGAGCAGGCAGAATCCGTTTTTTCGCATGTTAAAAGCTCAGAAGCAGGTTTAACAACTGCGGAAGCAGAAAAAAGACTTGCCGAAAACGGAAAAAACAAGCTTAAAGAAGGCAAAAAGAAAACCACATTCCAGCGTGTCCTCGAGCAGCTTTCTGACCCGATGATTATCATTCTTATCATTGCGGCTATTATTTCTGCAATCACCGAATGGTTTGAGGGCGGCAGCTTCCACTTTGTTTTCCCCACCGATACCGTTATCATTATGGTTGTTGTTGTTATCAACACAGTTCTCGGTGTTGTTCAGGAAAGCAAGGCTGAGGCGGCGATTGAAGCTCTTCAGGAAATGAGCGCCGCAACCTCGAAGGTTCTCCGTGACGGTAAAATCGTTTCTGTGCGCAGTGAAGACCTTGTAGTGGGCGACGTTATCGTTCTTGAAGCAGGCGATGCTGTTCCCGCTGACTGCCGTATCTTTGAATGCGCAAGCATGAAGATTGAAGAAGCTGCGCTTACAGGTGAATCCGTTCCCGTTGACAAGGTTATCGCTCTTCTTAAGGGCGGCGACAACGGCGAAGTTCCCCTCGGCGACAGAAAGAATATGGCATATATGGGTTCAACCGTTGTTTACGGACGCGGCAAGGCTGTTGTTGTTGCAACAGGTATGGACACCGAAATGGGTAAGATTGCTGATGCTATCGCTCAGGCGGAAGAGGGTCAGACTCCTCTTCAGATTAAGCTTGCACAGCTTTCAAAGATTCTTACCTGGCTTGTTCTCGGCATCTGCGTAGTTCTTCTTGCATATCAGACTGTCATCGCATATTTCGGCGAAGGACTCAGCTTTGGCGTGTTCCTTGAAAGCTTTATGGTTGCGGTTTCACTTGCTGTTGCGGCTATCCCCGAGGGTCTTGCAGCGGTTGTTACAATCGTTCTTTCCATCGGTGTTACCAATATGTCAAAGAAAAATGCGATTATCAGAAAGCTCACCGCTGTTGAAACTCTCGGTTGCGCTCAGATAATCTGCTCGGATAAAACAGGTACT
>JAZNHM010000149.1:0-1643 GCA_045576955.1 Acutalibacteraceae bacterium
GTTCTGTGCTCGACCACGAAAGACCGAGCATAAAAGGCGGCAGACCCGTTTTTGCAACAATCTGCTCAAGCATCTGCCTTACAGGCACATCGCTGTCAAGAATCTGGTTGTCTGCGCCGATAACCTTAATCTGAACATCGCCGACCGCAACAAAATCCCTGATTTCCGAGCCGCTCTGCATCGCTTCTCCCCATTCCTTTGCAACCTGCAAAGCTCTGTCCTTAGCATATGCTCTGTCAACTGCATCGTTTTTTGGATTATAGGTTACGGCAAAGCGAAGATTGCCGACCCTTTCCCAGTTTGCACCGATGCTCTCAAAGATTTTGAGAAGAACAGAGCTGACAAAAGGCAGACCTTTGAGCATCGAATTTCCCGTAAGAGCGCCGGGTTCGGGATTAAGCACACTCAGAAGGCACATTTCGGGTCTGCCGACTTTACGAAGCTCCGTGCCGTTTCTGACAAAAATATCAACATCAAAGCCGTTTTTGTTTCTCTTCAATTCGATATTTTCAAGCGGAGAATTGAAAAGCGCACGGGGAACGCCTTCGGTATCCGTCACAATTTCGCCGATTGCCGTGCCGCAGGTCAGAAGCTGCTCGAAATAAGTTGATACAAAGGCAGAAACACCTTGTCTGTTGCCTCCAACGGGTACGCTCTCAAGAAACTCATCAATTGCCTCCTGAGCCGCTGAATCCGTGCATTCAACCGTAAATCCGCCCGTAAGACGAACCAATTTGAATATTGCCGCATCAATTACGGGCACAGCCTCTCGAAGTGCGTGGTAAAGCCTCATCTGAGGTACACTGAGCGGAACATATCCGTTAATTATACCGAAGGGATGATGATTTTTATTCTGCGTTACGGGTGCAGAAACCCTTGATGCCTTTCGATTTTTAAATAATCCCATATCTTAACCCCCTTTCCTTTTTGCCGCAAGGGCAAAGAATCCGATATCCTCTTCCTGCGTCAGAACAGTTGACACGAAATAGCGGATATCATCCATTGCGTGGTCATTTTCTTTTCGCACAGCATCTTTTGATGAACTGCTCTCCCATCGGTAAAGACCGAACTCCCTGATTGAAGCCTTGCATTCGGGCGAAAAAAGAATTCTTCCGTTCTTAAGACAATCCGAAACACGTCTTATCCCGTCAATAACATCGTTTTTTGCAGGGATAACATTGAACCTACCGCCGCGCCTTATACACTCAATAAAGCTTGCTGCCGACGGGTCAACTATGACCGCCTTTATTTCAAGTCCGTCCGCAAGCTCACAAAGCGCAGCATAGTGCTCGCTGTCCGTTTTCTGATTGCCCTCGGCACGCGAATCAAAATAATACTCTCTGATTCTGTACCATTTGTTGCCGTTTTCTCCCCATAACCCGAATGAAGAGGGGTTCACCGTTCCGTAGTCACAGGAAATATAATATTTCTCAAAGCTTGCGGGAGGGTGAACCACGTGCTTCTCCTGCGAAAACATCGGGTAAACACAACCTTGCGCCGCCACCCATCTTCCGAGAACAAAGCGTTCATAGAACGCACCCGAATAAAGCTTCTCGTATCTGCGGATAATAGCAGGGGTCAGCGAAGGGTTATCCTTCATCGTGAAATGCAGATAACAGCAATTTTTCTCTTCCTTCTTTTTT
>JAZNHM010000150.1:0-2016 GCA_045576955.1 Acutalibacteraceae bacterium
AAGCTCTTCGCCGTAGTGATTCACGCTTTTATAGCCGATATCTGCACACAAATCATTCATCGGTAATCGACTCCTTCAGCTTTGCAAGAGCAATTTTTGTTTCTGCGGCTGTTTCGCCGAGAAGAGATGCGATTTCCTGAACAATGCGCATCTGCTTTTCGACAACTCTGTCGGCAACCTCAACAGTCTGGCGGCTGATATTTTCTTTCTTTTCGCGCTCTGCCTCTTCGTCGGTTACATCACGCATAATACCGATAAGCAGATGTGAGTCACGGTCATAAACAACAGTCTGCTCAACGTATCTCTTGTATTCTGCAAGATACACACGCTGGTCACGCACATCTCTGCCCGTTGAAAGAACGGTCATAAACACGCTCGGGTCAAGAATTCTGATAACCTGATCGCCGAGAACATCCGATGCGCTGCGAATATTCATAATCTTTCTTGCGGCGGTGTTAATCTGCTGAACTTCAAGCTGTTCGTTGAGAACGATAAGCCCGTTGGGAGTGTTCTTGACGATTGTGTCCGAAAAGCTTTCCGCTTTGTCCTTAAGATAAGGCAGACACATTGAAAATTCAGCCTTGCCCTGTGAAATCGCAACCGCCTTTTCACGGCAGGTGTTATATCCGCAGGAGCCGCAGTTAAGCTCATCGGAGGGCTTAAATTTGCCCATCTGGCGGAGAATATTGTTAATTTCCGCTTCCGAGGGAAGAGGAAGCTTTCTTTCGATGTAGCTGAAATTCTTTTTCAGTTCAATCGGTCTGGGCATATCAACCTCAAAATCCTTTGAACCTGCGTAGTTTGCAACTTCAATATAATCCTTGATGTTTGAAGTGTGATGGTATTTTTCGATAACGGGGCCGCCTACACAGCTACCGACACAAGCGGACATCTCGATAAAGCATTTATGAATCTTGCCTTTTTCGATGTCTTTAAGCACCTCAATGCAATTTTCAACTCCGTCAATAGCAACGTATGTATAGTCGCTGTCTTCGGACATTGTTTTGAGAACACCACCGGTTGTGGGGAAAAATCTTGCGCGGGTGAATTCATCCTTATCCGAAACAGCTTCAAGCTCGATATTTTCTTCTTTGAGCCATTCTGTAAGCTCTTCGAATGTGAGAACGGCATCAACAATACCTTCGTAATATTCAGCCTCATCCTTTTTTGCAACGCAGGGACCGACAAAAACGGTTTTTGCGTTGGGAATACGCTTCTTGATATCCTGACAGTGCGCCTGCATGGGTGACATGACATCGGCAAGATATCCGAGTGCGGCAGGATAATGCTTCTGGATGAGTAAATTTATTGAATGACAGCAGGAAGAAATAATAACATCTCTTTCTTCCTCTGCGAGTATTCTTTCGTATTCGTTTTTGACGATGGTTGCACCGATTGCGGTTTCTTCAACATCAAAAAATCCGAGTTTCTGAAGCGCAGAACGCATAGCATTTATGCCCGCACCATCATAGTTTGCAATGAACGAGGGCGCAAGGCTCACAACAACGGGGTCACCGCTCTGAATGAGCACCTTTACCTTTTCAACCTCATTAACTATTTCTTTTGCATTCTGCGGACACACAACAAAGCACTGACCGCAGAGTATGCATTCGTTGCCTATAATATGCGCCTGATTGCCCGAAAAGCGGATAGCTTTAACCGGGCAATGACGGATACATTTATAACAATTTTTGCAGTTTGATTTTTTAAGAGTAAGGCAATTCATTAATTATCACTTTCCTTCAACTGCTGACAAAATATTGTCGTTAAAAAATTCTTTAAAATTTTCTTTTGTTATGCCGACGTGAATATCATCATTAACCTGAATTGTTACACCAACACGATTACACTTGCCGATGCAAAAGCTTCCGGCAAGTGTAACCTCGTCTTCAAGATGATGTTCTTCAACGGCTTTCTGAAGGAGTTCAACAATTTCGGGTGAACCCTTCAGGTGGCATGAGCTGCCGACACAAACCTGAACAATCACCATAGCTTACACCTTCGCAATAACTTCTT
>JAZNHM010000151.1:0-41054 GCA_045576955.1 Acutalibacteraceae bacterium
AAAAATGCGTTTCATATTCATTTGAAATCGGCGGGAAGGAATGCAAAATCGGCGGCATTGCAAAGGGTTCGGGTATGATTCATCCCAACATGGCAACAATGCTTGTTTTTGTTACAACCGATGTTGCAATTTCTCCCGAAATGCTTCAGAAGGCTCTGAGCGAAGATGTTAAGAGTTCGTTCAACATGGTAAGCGTTGACGGCGATACTTCAACAAACGATATGGTTTCCGTTATGGCAAACGGTATGGCAGGCAACGAAGAAATCACTTGCGAGGGTGCGGATTTTGATGAATTCTGCAAGGCTCTCAACGCTGTAACAACCTATCTCTGCAGAATGATTGCCGGCGACGGCGAGGGTGCAACAAAGCTTCTTGGATGCATCGTAACGGGTGCGGCATCAAAAGAAATCGCAGTCACCGTTTCAAAATCGGTTATCTGCTCATCACTTTTCAAAGCGGCTATGTTCGGCGCTGACGCAAACTGGGGCAGAGTGCTCTGCGCCATCGGATACAGCGGTGCGGATGTTGATGTCAACAAGATTGACGTTTCGTTCAAATCAGCCGCCGGTCAGGTTGATGTTTGCGAAAACGGCGCAGGCATCGATTTCTCCGAAGAAATCGCAAAAGAAGTTCTCACAGAGAAAGAAATTCAGGTTCTCATCAACCTTAAAAGCGGCAACTACTCTGCAACTGCGTGGGGATGTGACCTGACATATGATTACGTTAAAATCAACGGCGATTACAGAACTTAAGAACAGCAAAAATAAGGATGTATGGAAATGGAAATCACAAATAATCTCAGGGGTCAGGTGCTTGTTGAAGCCCTCCCTTATATTCAGAAATATTCAAACAAAATCGTTGTTATCAAATACGGTGGCAACGCTATGATTAATGAAGACCTCAAGAATGCAGTTATGGGCGATATTGCACTTCTCTCGCTCATCGGCGTCAAGGTTGTTCTCGTTCACGGCGGTGGCCCCGAAATTAATGACACTCTTGCGAAAATCGGTAAAAAGAGCGAATGGGTTGACGGTTTGCGCGTTACCGATAAAGAAACCGTTGACGTTGTTCAGATGGTTCTTGCAGGCAAGGTCAACAAGAGCCTTGTAGCTCTTCTCGGCAGACTCGGAAGCAAAGCTGTCGGCCTTTGCGGTGCGGACGGTCAACTTATAAAAGCAAAAGTTAAGGACGAAAGACTCGGATATGTCGGTGAGATTACCGAAATCAATCCCGAGCCGATTCTCGACCTTCTTGAAAAGGGTTATGTTCCCGTTATTTCAACAACCGCTTGCGACGACGAAGGCAATATCTACAACATCAATGCCGACACAGCTGCTGCAAAAATTGCAGGCACGCTCAAGGCTGAATGTATGATTTCAATGACGGATATTGCAGGCATTCTCCGCGACAAGGATGACCCCTCAACTCTCATTCCCAAAATTTATGTCAGCGACATTCCTCAGCTCGTTCACGAGGGAATTATCTCGGGCGGTATGATTCCGAAAATCGACTGCTGCGGCGAAGCAATCCGCAGAGGCGTCAACAAGGTGTTCATTCTTGACGGAACAGTTCCTCACTCACTTCTCATTGAAACTTTGACCGATGAAGGTCTCGGAACGATGTTCGTTCAGGGATAAGGTGAATAATATGGCTATTTTTGAAACAGATAAAAATTACATTGCGAATACATACGCACGTTTCCCCGTTGAGCTTTCGGAGGGCAACGGCTCTCTTCTCTACGGCGAGGACGACAAGGAATATATCGACCTCGGAAGCGGAATTGCCGTTAACACTTTCGGTGCGGCGGACGATGAATGGGTTGAAGCTATCACCGTTCAGGCATCGCTTCTCGGTCACACATCAAACCTTTATTACACCAAGCCTTGTGCTGAATTGGCACAGATGCTCTGCGAAAGAACAGGAATGAAGAAGGTTTTCTTCTCAAACTCGGGTGCGGAAGCAAATGAATGCGCAATCAAAGCCGCAAGACTCTGGGCGCTCAAAAATAAGGGCGAGGGCAATTCAACTATCATCACCCTCAAAAACAGCTTCCACGGCAGAACAATCACAACTCTTGCCGCAACGGGTCAGGACAGTTTCCACACAGATTTCGGCCCTTTCACCGAAGGCTTTGTTTATGCGGAAGCAAACAACCTTGATTCGGTCAAAGAGCTTGCAGATGCAAACGGATGCGCCGCAATTATGATGGAAACAATCCAGGGCGAAGGCGGAGTTCTTCCTCTGACTGATGAATTCGTCAAAGGCGTTTTTGAAATCGCAAAAGAGAAAAACATGCTCGTTATCATCGACGAAGTTCAGACCGGTAACGGCAGAACGGGTAAGCTTTACAGCTATATGCACTACGGAGTAATGCCCGATATCGTTTCAACCGCAAAGGGTCTTGCAGGCGGTCTGCCACTCGGTGCAACAATGCTCGGCGAAAAGGTTCAGGATGTACTCACTCCCGGCAGTCACGGCTCGACCTTCGGAGGTAACCCCATCTGCTGTGCAGGTGCAGTCAGCATTCTTTCAAGAATCGACGATAACCTGCTCACCGATGTCGCAAAGAAGAGCGAATATATTATCTCGAGACTTTCGGCTTGCCAAAAGGTAAAGAGCGTTTCGGGCAAGGGCTTTATGCTCGGTATCGAATGTGAAAAGCCTGCAAAGGAAATCATTGCAGCCGCTATGGAAAAAGGCGTTCTTGTTCTCAGTGCAAAAACGAAGGTAAGACTCCTTCCTCCTCTCAATATCCCCTTTGAGCTTCTCGAAAACGCAATCGATGTTCTTATTGAAGTAATTGAAGAATAAAAGAAAACGGGTCGGAAATTCCGACCCGTTATTTTATTACTGTTCTTCTTTTGTAAATTTTTTATCGAGATATCCCATCAGCCATACTGCCGCAATAACGTCAACCGCAATTTCGAGCAGTATGAGAAAAGCCGAAAGAACGATATGTGCCAGGTCGCTCGTTGCAACGGGGAATATCTCCGCCAGAATTGCCACGAGATAATGGACAATGCTTGCCGCTTTTGATGCAACATAAACAACGCCAAGAAACATAATTCTGTCTTTGCGTTTGTGATATGCCATATGGGCAAAGCTGTCATAGATTATAAACGAAATCGCAACAGAGCCAATCGAAACAACATCGCCCCATATGGTCAGATGAGCGTAATCCGAATAGAAGAAATTTATAAATCTGTCAAACAGAAATGCAAATACCGTGTTGACCGATGTTTCGAGGAAAACCGCAAATGCGATATACTCTCTGACTGATGACAGTCTCTTTCTTTCTTTTTCCATCTTATGCCTGTGATGCTTCAAGAGCCTGCTTAACATCTGCGATGATATCGTCAACGTGCTCGATACCGACGGAAAGACGGATAAGGTCATCGGAGATACCGCAGTTGATAAGCTCCTGAGCGGTGAGCTGACGGTGAGTTGTGCTTGCGGGATGCAGACAGCAAGTTCTTGCATCGGCAACGTGAGTTGCGATTTCAGCAATCTTGAGACTATCCATAAACTTGGTAGCCGCATCTCTGCCGCCCTTGATTCTGAATGAAATAACGCCGCTTGTGCCGTCGGGCATATACTTCTGAGCAAGCTCATAGCCCTTACTGCCCTTCATTCCGGGATAAGTTACTTCTATTGCACAGCCGCTGTCGCGGATAAATTCTGCAACCGCAAGAGCATTTGAGCAATGTCTTTCAACTCTCAGGGGAAGTGTTTCAAGACCGAGGTTGAGGAGGAATGCGTTGAAGGGTGAAGGAATCGAACCGAGGTCGCGCATAAGCTGTGCCATGCACTTTGTGATGTAAGCAGCATTGCCGAAACGCTCTGTGTATGTGATTCCGTGGTATGAAGCATCGGGAGTGGTGAGACCGGGGAATTTGTCATTCTGAGTCCAGTCAAACTTACCGCCGTCAACGATTACGCCACCAACACTCGTTGCGTGACCGTCCATATATTTTGTTGTTGAGTGGATAACGATATCCGCACCAAGCTCAAAGGGACGGCAGTTAACGGGTGTGGGGAAAGTGTTATCAATGATAAGGGGGATGCCGTTTGAATGAGCGGCATTTGCGAATTTCTCGAAATCAAGCACTTCAAGAGCGGGGTTTGAGAGAGATTCTGCGAAGAGTGCCTTTGTGTTGGGTCTGATGGCGGCGTTAAGCTCTTCTTCTGTTGCCTGAGGGCTTACGAAAGTGAACTCGATGCCGAGCTTTCTCATGGTAACGTTGAAAAGATTGAATGTGCCGCCGTATATGGTCGATGCACTTACAACGTGGTCGCCCGCACCTGCGATATTGAAAATTGAATAGAATGATGCAGCCTGACCCGATGAAGTGAGCATTGCACCGACGCCGCCTTCAAGGTCGGCAATCTTTGCGGCAACCGCATCGTTGGTGGGGTTTGCAAGGCGAGTGTAGAAATAACCCGATGCCTCAAGGTCGAAAAGCTTGCCCATTTCAACGCTTGAATCGTATTTATATGTTGTGCTCTGATAAACGGGAACCTGTCTGGGCTCGCCGTTTTTGGGTGAATAACCGCTCAAAATGCATTTTGTATTAATTTTGTAGCTCATTTTTACGCCTCCAGAAATTCTTTCATAAGTCCGCAGCCGATCTCGACGAAATCGCCCGTTGCTTCGGCTGTCTTTTCATTTATGGTTTCAACGCCGTCAACCTCGCCGTTCTTATGGTAAATCATAAACGGAACGGGGTCTGATGCGTGAGTTTTCGTAACAATCGGTGTGGGATGGTCGGGGAGAATCATAATCTTATAGTCCTCGCCGCATCCGTTGAGATAGTCAAGAATAATGGGAAGAACGCGCTCGTCGATAAGCTCGATTGCACGTATTTTGTTTTCAGGTTCGTTTCTGTGACCGCATTCATCGGGAGCTTCGATATGGATATAAACAAGGTCTTTACCGTTTTTCCATTCATCAACAGCCGCCTGAGCCTTGCCTTCGAAATTGGTGTCGATATAACCCGTTGCACCCTCAACCTCGGGTACGCCCATACCTGCGCAGATTGCAATACCCTTAAGAAGGTCAACGGCGGAAACGATGCTTCCCTTGACGCCGTAGGTTTCTTCGAAATCCGAAAGAGCAGGCTTGCTACCCTCTCCCCAGAGCCAGATTGAGTTTGCGGGAGCCTTGCCCTCCGCGATTCTTCTCTTGTTAACGGGATGGTCTTTGAGAAGCTCATAGCTCTCTTTCATCATCGAAACAAGCTTTTCTGCGTTGGGTGAGGTTGAAAGATATTCGCCGACCACTCTGCCCGAAATATCATGAGGAGGAGTCATTTTGCCGAGATCTGTTGTGCCGTTGTTCCAGATAAGGCAATGGCGGTAACTTACGCCGTTGTAATATCTGAATTCATCGTTACCGAAATGCTCCTGAACGGTCTTGATGATTTCAGCCGCATCCTCGCTCGAAATATCGCCTGCAGAATAGTCTATCATTGTTTTATCTTCGTAGTTTTCTTCATCGCTGAGAGTAACAACGTTGCAACGCAGAGCAACATCGGTATCTTTCATCTTAACGCCGATGCTGACTGCCTCGAGAGGCGAACGACCCGTGTAGCAGACCTTGGGGTCATAGCCGAGAACGCTTAAATTTGCAACATCACTGCCGGGCTTGAGACCGTCTGCAACGGTCTTGACAAGACCGACTCTGCCCTTCTTTGCAAGAGCATCAAAATTCGGCTTTTTTGCAAGCTCCATTGGAGTTTTGCCGTCAAGCACGGGAACGGGATAATCCGCCATTCCGTCATAAAGCACTACTGCATATTTCATATATATCATCCTTCCGTGGGGTTTATTTCATTTCTTTATCCATAAAAACTCTTGAACCGGTTGCACCCTTCTGACCCTGATATTTGCCGTTATAGGGATTGAGTGCTTTTTCATCCATCTTTGCAAATACAAGCTGACCGACTCTGCGACCCGCTTTGAGTTCGATTGCACAGCGGTTTGCATTGAACAATTCAAGAGTTATTTCACCCTTGAAGCCGGGGTCAACCCAGCCTGCATTCTGGATAAAAAGTCCCATCCTGCCGAGTGAGCTTCTGCCCTCAACAAACGCTGTCAAATCATCGGGAAGCTCAAAATATTCCATAGTCGTTGCAAGAACAAACTGACCGGGAAGCAAAACGTATGTATCGGTTTCGATTGTTTCGTATTCGATTTTCTGCTCAAGATTTATAATTCCGGTTGAGGAATCTTTAACAATACTGAACGTGTTACCGAGTCTTATATCGATACTTGCAGGCTGAATCTGTTCAGGTTCAATGGGTGAAGCAACAAGACTGCCCTCTTCAAGCATTTTCATTAAGGTTTTATCGGAAAGTATCATATTAAATGTCCTCCAACAATGTTGATTATATATTATATCACTAACCAATTATAAAATCCATATATTTTATAAAAAAATTCGGGCACATACGGTCAGTATGTGCCCGATAAAATTACCAGATTTTCTTTGATGCGATGTCTGCAAGTGCGGATGCGATGAATTCATCAACGTTCATTGCGCCGATATCGCCTTCGCCTCTCTTACGTACCGAAACAGCACCGTCTTCGATTTCCTTATCGCCAACGAGGAGCATATAGGGAAGCTTTTCAAGCTGTGCTTCACGGATTTTGTAACCGATTTTTTCGCTTCTGTCGTCAACCGAAACTCTTACGCCCATCGCTTCGAGCTTTGCGGCAACTTCCTTCGCATATGCGTGGTGACGGTCTGCGATGGGAAGAAGTCTGACCTGCTCGGGTGAGAGCCAGAGGGGAAGTGCGCCCGCAAATGTTTCGAGAATATAAGCGAGTGTTCTTTCGTAGCAACCGAGGCTTGTTCTGTGGATGATATAGGGAAGCTTCTTCTGTCCATCGGTGTCAACATAATACATACCGAACTTCTCTGCAAGAAGCATATCAATCTGGATTGTAACGATGGTATCCTCTTTGCCGAAAACATTCTTGAACTGAATGTCGAGCTTTGGTCCGTAGAAAGCAGCTTCGTCGATACCGATTTCGTAGTCTACGCCGAGGTTGTCGAGGATTTTGCCCATTGTTTCCTGAGCGGCATTCCACTGCTCTGCGGTACCTTCGTACTTAGCTGTGTTTTTGGGATCCCACTGTGAGAAACGGAAAGTACACTTATCAAGCATACCGATTGTGCCGAGGAAATACTTGCAAAGGCTGAGGCATCCCTTGAATTCCTCTTCAAGCTGGTCGGGTCTGATAACAAGGTGACCCTCTGAAATTGTGAACTGACGAACACGGATAAGACCGTGCATTTCGCCCGAATCTTCGTTACGGAAGAGGGTTGATGTTTCGCCAAGACGCATAGGAAGGTCGCGGTAGCTTCTTGCGCTGTTGAGATAAACCTGATATTGGAACGGGCAGGTCATCGGACGAAGTGCAAGGCATTCCTTCTCTTCATCGTCGGGGTCACCGAGGATGAACATGCCGTCACGGTAGTGATCCCAGTGACCGGAGATTCTGTAAAAATCTCTCTTTGCCATAAGAGGAGTCTTTGTGAGAAGATAGCCGTTTGCCTGCTCAACATCTTCAACCCAGCGCTGAAGGAGCTGAACAACTCTTGCGCCCTTGGGCATAAGAATGGGCAGACCCTGACCGATTGATTCAACCGTTGTGAAATAGCCGAGCTCTCTGCCGATTTTGTTGTGGTCGCGCTTCTTTGCTTCTTCGATTGCTTCAAGATGTGCTTCAAGCTCCTCTTTCTTTGTGAAAGCAGTGCCGTAAACACGCTGAAGCATCTTGTTGTTGGAGTCGCCTCTCCAATATGCACCCGTGCAGGATGTGAGCTTGAAAGCCTTGACTCTGCTTGTGTCGGGGATATGGGGTCCTGCGCAAAGCTCATCGAATTCGCCCTGCTTATAGAACGAAATCTTCTCGCCCTTGTCGGAATGTTCTTTGATAAGCTCAACCTTAAAGGTTTCGCCTCTTTCTTCCATCATCTTGATTGCATCTTCGGGATCAAGTTCGTACTTTTCGAGAGCAAGACCTTCCTTGACGATTTTCTTCATCTCTGCCTCGATTTTTTCGAGAACTTCGGGTGTGAAAGGCACGTCAACATCAAAATCATAGTAGAATCCGTTATCAATAGCGGGACCGATTGCAAGCTTTGCATTCGGATAAAGTCTTTTTACTGCCTGAGCAAGGATGTGCGATGCGGTGTGGCGAAGTGCCCACTTGCCGTCTGCATAGTCAAATGTAAGAATTTCAAGCTCGCAGTCCTTGTCAAGAGCTGTTCTCAGGTCGCAAACAACGCCGTCAATCTTGCACACGCAAGCAGCTTTGTAGAGACCCATGCCGAGACTCTTTGTGATTTCCATAGCGGTTGTGCCGTTTTCAAACTCCTTGATAACGCCGCCTTTGAGAGTAACATTAATCATATATATCTGTCCTTTCCATAAATTTCAAAAATAAAAGCTCCACCCTGTAAAAACACGATGAAGCATAATAAACACTCCACGGTTCCACCCGTAATTCCGATAAATCGGCTCTTGAAAGCCTTAACGCGGCTGACACGGCACACCTTGAATACGGCGGCACTCGGCAGGCGGTAACCGATTGCTGAACTCTGCCGCCCTTTCAGCCAATGAAGCGGCTCTCTGATAAAAGCTCTGTTGCAAACAGCCTTCTGCCTCAACGATTTGAGATATTACAATTATATTATCACTGTAAAACTGTAAAGTCAATAGAAAAATTAATGAAAAATTGATAAAAAACTTGACAATATCCTTATAAAAGTATACTATTAATACAATGGTGTTATTTTGTGCCAAGATGAGCATTTTTAATGTTCTGATACACCATTAGTTGATTTTTCGGTAAATTTTTCTATATCGGCTTTTTGAAAAAGCCGCAAAAAATTTCAAAAAAGGAGGACCCTGCGCAATTGGATAATTGGATTGTTATTCTTATTGCCGCTGTTGTTGCACTCGCTGTGGGCATCGCCCTCGGATTCGTGCTCGGCGGTTTACATAGGAAAAAGGTTGCGGAAGCGGCTATCGGCTCTGCCGAGCAGGAAGCTAACAAGATTGTAAGCGACGCCATCGCATCCGCAGAAGCAAAGAAAAAAGAAGCCATCCTTGAAGCCAAGGATGAAATCCACAAGCAAAGAACCGAAACCGAAAAAGAACTTCGTGAAAGGCGCAACGAAGTTCAGAGAATGGAGCGCCGCATAACTCAGAAGGAAGAAGCTCTTGATAAGAAGAGCGAAAACCTCGAAAAGAAGGACGAAGTTCTCAACGAAAAAATCAAGGCTGCAGATGAGCGTCTTGAAGAAATCGAAAGCATGAAGAAAAGCCAGCTCGATATTCTCGAAAGAATTTCGGGATTCTCAAAAGAGCAGGCTAAGGATTACATTCTCAGTCTTCTCGACGAAGACCTCAACCACGAAAAAGCTGTCAAGATTCAGGAAATCGAGCAGAAGACAAAGGATGAGGCAGATTCTCTCGCAAGAGACATAATCACAACCGCTATTCAGCGCTGCGCTGCAGATCACGTTGCGGAAGCAACCGTTTCCGTTGTTGCTCTTCCCAACGATGAAATGAAGGGCAGAATCATCGGCCGCGAAGGCAGAAACGTAAGAACTCTCGAAATGATAACAGGCGTTGACCTTATCATCGACGATACTCCCGAAGCTATCACGGTTTCAAGCTTCGACCCCGTCCGCAGAGAAGTTGCAAGACTTACTCTTGAAAAGCTTATTGCTGACGGCAGAATCCATCCCGCAAGAATCGAAGAGATGTACGACAAGGCAAAGCGCGAGGTTGAAGCAACCATCAAGCAGACCGGCGAGCACGCTCTTATCGATGCGGGCGTCAACAATGTTCATCCCGAAATCGTTAAGCTTATCGGTAAACTCAGATACCGCACAAGCTATGGTCAGAATGTTCTTAAACACTCTCTTGAAGTTTCCTACATTGCAGGTCTTATGGCTTCGGAACTTGGCACCGACGTCAGAACCGCAAAAAGAGCAGGTTTGCTTCACGATATCGGTAAAGCACTTGACCACGAAATGGAAGGTTCACACGTTGACCTCGGCGTTGAATTCGCTAAGAAATTTAAAGAAAACGATAATATCCTCCACGCAATCAAGGCTCATCACGGCGATGTTGAAGCAAAAACAATCACTGCCATCCTTGTTCAGGCGGCTGATGCTATCTCGGCTGCAAGACCCGGTGCAAGACGTGAGGATGGTCAGAACTATATCAAGCGTCTTCAGAAGCTTGAAGAAATTGCAGAGTCCTTCGAAGGCGTTGACCGTTCATTTGCAATCCAGGCAGGCCGCGAAGTACGTATTATGGTTAAACCCGAGATTGTCAATGACGATAAGATGGTTCTTCTCGCAAGAGATGTTGCCAAGAAGATTGAGGAAAGCATGGAATACCCCGGTCAGATCAAGGTTAATATCATAAGAGAAAGCAGAACTGTTGATTACGCTAAATAATGACAAAAACACACATGGGACTGCAGTTTGCAGTCCCTTTTTTCAAGGTGATTTATATGAATATACTTGTTATCGGAGATGTTGTTTCGGCAAAAGGCTGTGAATTTCTCCGAAGCACGCTGCCTGCATACAAAAAACTGAAAAAAATTGACCTTTGCATCGCAAACGGTGAAAATTCCGCAGTCGGCAACGGCATCACGCCATTTTCCGCTCAGTACCTTTTTGACAGCGGTGTTGATTTCATAACAACCGGCAACCACGTCTACCGTCGCCGTGAATTCTACGAAATGCTCGATGAACGTGAAGACATTATCCGACCCGCCAACTTCTGCAAGGGCAACCCAGGTTCGGGATATTCAACCGTTGATATGGGGTTTGCAAAAGTCGGCATAATCAATCTTTCGGGCAATGTTTATATGGATAACTGCGACAATCCGTTTGCCGTTGTTGATGAGATTCTTCCCAAGCTTTCGGATTGCAGAATAACTCTCGTTGATTTTCACGCAGAGGCAACCGCAGAAAAAAGAGCTATGGGCTTCTTCCTTGACGGCAGGGTTTCCGCCGTTTTCGGTACTCATACCCACGTTATGACCAACGATGCCCAGATTCTGCCCAAAGGCACGGCATATATCACCGACCTCGGTATGACGGGACCGAAGCATTCCGTACTCGGAGTAAAACCCGAAATTTCTATTGAATGGCTTCGCACCGGTATGCCCGCACGCTTCGACACCGCTGAAGGCGAGTGTATGATGAACGGATGTATTTTTGAATTTGATAATAAGACGGGCAAGACAATCAGCGTTGAACCCGTTGTTATAGAGTGATTGATATGCAAAAACTTTTAAGCCATATGAGAGCTGCCTGTCAGCAATACGAGATGATAAAAGAAGGCTACCGCATCGCAATCGGAGTTTCGGGCGGCAAGGATTCAATCGCACTTCTTGCCGGAATGGCAAATCTGCGTCGGTTTTACCCCGAAAAATTTGATATCGTTGCAATTACCCTTGACCCGCGTTTCGGCGGGGTTGATGCCGATTATTCGAAAATCGAAGAGCTTTGCAGAAAGCTTGATGTTGAATATATCATAAAAAGGACTCAGCTTGCGGAGGTCATCTTTGACATACGAAAAGAGAGTAACCCCTGCAGCCTGTGCGCAAGAATGCGCAGAGGTGCCTTGCACGATGCGGCAATCGCTGCAGATTGCAACAAAATTGCGCTCGGTCATCATCTTGACGACCTTGCAGAAACCTTTATTATGAATCTTTTCAACGGCGGCACTCTTGACTGCTTTATGCCTGTCACCTATCTCTCACGCAAAGATATCTATATGATAAGACCGATGATTTTTGCAAGAGAGAGCGATTGTGCAAGAGTTGTAAGGAAAGAGAATCTGCCGACCGTGAAAAGCAACTGCCCTGCCGATGGCACAACCGAAAGGCAGGAGGTAAAGGAAATGCTCAGCGCACTTGAAAAGAAATACGGCGATGTGCGGAGCAAAATCCTCGGTGCAATGCAGAGGAAAGAAATAAACGGATATTAAAAACAAAAACTCCGAGGTTTCAGCCTCGGAGTTTTCTTGCTTTAATTAAGAATTAGTCTTCCTTCTTTGTCTTAACAACTGCTACTGTACCTGCTGCAAGAGCGAGGAGAGCAACTGCGGGAACGATGCTGCTGCCTGTTGAGGGAATGCTTGATTCAACCTTAGCGGGCTTCTTTGTTGTTGCGGGAGCCTTTGTTGTTTCGTCGCCTTCGTCAATGTAAGTCTGGCTGGGATCACGTGTAACGGTGGGTTCTGCTTCGTTTTCTGCTGAAACGTCAGTAGTTGTAAGCATGCCGAGAATACCGTCGATGATGCTTGTAGTTGTTTCGCCGTTAGCTGTTGTTGCAACTGCTGTTGTTGCAGCAACTGTAGTAGCTTCCTTTGTAGTAGCTTCCTTTGTGGTAGCTTCCTTTGTAGTAGCTTCTGTTACAAAGTTATCAACGGGGTCATCATTTGTAGTAGGTTCATCAGCAAAACCGATTACTGAGAAAGTGCATACTGCGATAGCTGCCATAATAACAGCGAGGAGCATTGAAAATGTCTTTTTCATTTTCTGTTACCATCCTTTTCAATAAATTTTTGGTCTTACGACCCTTGAGTGCATTATCAATTTTACACATTATACGCAGATTTGTCAAGCAAATATATTTACCAAATTGGCTGCGCAAGAACAACTTTTATTGTTGATAATATGCATTATTGAAATTAAAAAGAGAAAAATAAAAACAATCTATAATGAAAGGAGCATAAAATATGTCCTTTGATTTTCCCGAAAAAAGCAATAAAAACAAGGCACAATGGCATTTCGGCGGCAGAAACAGTAAAGATTACGACCTGCCCGATGAAGAAATTCACAATGATGTTCTCGGCAGCTACACCGGCACTGCATACGACGACCTTTATCCCGTACAGGATGCCGATGATCTTTAATTCTTGACGTACGTTCCGTGGCGGAGCGCATTGTGCCGATGCGCTCCGCCCACTTCCGTCTTTGCCCCCCGCTCCGCTTCCTTTTTAGAAGAAAGCGGAGCTTTTATATGAATTCCGCTCTGCCGGAGATTAATCTCCGGTCCCTTTCCATCCGTCAGTTAAGCGGAAATTCTGCAAGTTTAGCGTTTGATGTCGCCTTGGTACTTATATCAAACGCAACGACTTTTTCACCTGAAACGGTGTAAAGAATATCGCCAACACAGATTCCTCTCACAGCAGCATCGCCAACAACGGAATGAGAATATGTGCCGACGGGATTAAGCTCACCGCCCGATAAATCAAACAAAACATATTCTGAACTTCGGCTTCCGTATTCCGTATTGATTTTCAGAACGGGAATTCCGAGAATCTTCTTTTCTTTGTCAATCAAAACACTTCTGCTGTCTGCCGCCGCAACGGATCTGAAGCTTTCATCAAATGAATAAACCGAAGCAACTGTGGGATTTGCAGGGTTGCTCACGTCAAAAAGAGTAACGCTGATCGGCATAAATACACGTTCTTCGCCGTTTTCTTCTCTGATGTTTTCAATCCTTGAGTCACCGATGCCGACAATCTGCGTATCCGACACTTCGTAAAGCTCTTCGGACAGAGATTTTTCCGCAACGGTTCTCTCAACCTTGGGTGACGACGGGTTTGAGAAATCAATAACAACCTTCTTTCCGCCTTCAGCAGCAACATAACAATTGTCGCCGATAAATTTAACACCCTCCAGCTTTTCTCCGTTGAAGATATCAAGACCTATAACAAACTGCATATCCTTATCAAGAACATACAGACGGTTATTATTTCCGTCGCTCGTCAATGCTCTGAGATATCCGTTTTCTTCATCAACGGATATTCCTCCCGAAAGAGAGCCCTGAAGTCTGTACCATCCCGAATATTCAACAGCTGAGCCTTCAAGGTTGATTTTATGAACTTCGGTAAATGTGTTTCTTCCGCCGTTTTCGTTTTCTTCCTGAGAAGTAAACTCTCTCGCTGCAACAATTGCAGAAGAAGTGCAGTATATTTTATTATCACAGCCGAGAAGCGCAAATCTGCCTACACCCTTTGTGAAATCGGCAATATCGGTAACCGTAACAAAAAGATATGAATTGCCCGGGTCATTGACCGCAATTCGGATATCCTCCGCGCTGAGATTAACCTTTGCGCCGTCAATGCAGAATGAAGGAACAGCATTTTCGCCGTCACTGAATCTGTTATCAATTGATTTTGCGGTAACAAGGCTGAGCCTGTTTCCGTAGAGAGCCGATGAAATATATTCACCGTCCTGAAGATGCTCTCGGATTTTCACGGGAGCATAGGGGTTTGTTATATCATAGTAAACCGCAATAGTAGAAACATTATCATAAACATTATCCGTCTCGGCAAAGTTATATTTATGCCTTTTCATTATTGCTGTAAGTCTGTTGCCTTTGAGATGAATTTCAATGCATTCGTCAAAGTTTCCGTCAGCCGTACTCTCTGAAAGAGTAACAGTTGAAATTGCTTCCATTGAGCCGTCTGCAGATATCTTCACAATCTTAATCTGTTCAACGGTATCCCCCGTTTCAATGTTGGTACCGGTTGATGCAATGTAAAGATGCTTGCCGTCGGTCTTGACTATATCCGCTTTGAAATCGCCGTAAGCCGCAATACCGTCAGGCTCTTTGTTGGTTATCGAATTAACCGTTTCGCTTTCATAAGCTTCGTTGTTTTCGAGCTTTGCACTCGCAATATATCCGCTGTAACTTTCAATTATATGGTCGGAATCCTGAGAAGGGGCTGCAGGGTCGGTATCGGTAACTGACGGATCTTTTTCGGGGCTTGCGGGGCGGGATGTCTGAATAACCGCAGCACTCTCTTCTTTGTTTCGTGACTCGTCAAGTATCTCCTTGACCGCTTTCTCAATATCCTCAATGGTTTCAACGCCTTTGACGGGCGATGTGTCCTTAAGCTTTTCGTGGAATGTGTCCGCTCTGACAACCTTCACTCCGCTCTGCGGCTTCATAAGCAATGTGCCGGCAATAACAACCGCAAGCATCGCCGCAATCGCCATAGCCTTGCGGATAATAATTATATTGTTTTTGTTATCGGACACAGCTTTGTCTGCCTTTTCCGTGTTTTCGGCTTTGTTATTTTTTGCATTTTCGAGCATTCTGACAACGCTTTCTTTCTGAAGCCGAAGAGGAACATTCACATTCTCAACCTCTGACTTTAGCTCTTTCCCAAGCATATCAAGAATCTGCTTATCTTTCTTATCCATTCGGTTACCCTCCCTTCGTTAATATTCTCCGCCGAGTGCGGTTCTGAGCTTTGCAAGGCTTCGCTTAAGCTTCGAGCGCACCGTTGACGGAGTCAAATCAAGTATATCTGCCAATTCGTGGCTTTTATATTCTCCCAACACACTGAGCACAACAATCTCTCTTTCCTCTGCCGACAAAGAACCGAGCGCACTTTTTAGTTCAACCGAAAGTCCGGGGTTATCCGAACCCGTCGGTTCCTTGAATCCGCTCTCTTCATCATCGAGATAAACCAACGATTTTTTCTTCTGATTATCCGTATAGTACCGCTTGCACGATGCACAAAGAATTTTGAAAATCCAGCTTTTGAACGCTTTTTCGTTCTTGAGCGATTTTATCTGCTCAAACGCAGACAGCACTGCATCGGAAACCGCATCCTGAGCCAGAATTTCACTGCCCGTGACATAACACGCATAGCAATACATTTCTTTATAATAAAGCTCATAAAGCTCGCCGAAAGCTTCGGCGTCCCCTTCTTTTGCACGGGAAACGAGCTGATTAATCCGAGCGCTCAAATCATACCCTCCCAACAACTCTCAATAATAAGTGTCGAACATTATGTGTTTTGTTGCATCAAATTTTAATAAATTCAAATATTTTTCAAGAATTTTAAAAAAACAGCCTGTAAATACTATATATGAACAAAAATTTCATTTCAAGGTGATAAATATGAAGAAATTATTGATTTTTTTCGTAATCGCGATTCTTTTTACCTTTGCCGCCTGCAACGGCAGGGAAACACTTGAAAACAACAACGTCAATGCGCCTGTCACCGTCGAGGATGACCGGACAGTCACTTCGCTTGTTACAACCGCGTCAACACCCAAAGAAACTTCCCCGCTGACGGGCAGAAGCATCCTGCCGACTGCCGTTTTTGAAGTTGCCGACCCGAATAACACCCGCAACCTTCCTACTCAAAGAATTGAACACAGCTACGGAGTTGCCAAAAACTCTGAGCCCCATATGAATTCCGTCGGTGCACAGAATTTCTTTCAGTCGAAAAAATATAAAGCTGTCTGTTACGACAACAAATCGGAGAACAAGGTGCTGTATCTCACATTTGACTGCGGATGGGAAAATGGGTTAACCTACAAGGTGCTTGACACGCTCAAAGAAAAAAACGTACCCGCCGCATTCTTCTGCACTCTCGACCACATAAAATCTTCATCTGAACTGATTGCAAGGATGATAAATGAAGGGCACATTGTCGGCAACCACTCCGCAAAGCATCCCAATTTTGCAGAAATTGACAGAAAGAGGATGGCAGATGAAATTCTTGAATGCGATAATTATCTGCGGACAAACTTCGGATATACTTCGCCGTTTTTCCGTTTCCCCGAGGGTTGCTACACCGAAAGTGCGCTTGAGCTTGTAGGCTCAATGGGATATACAAGCGTTTTCTGGTCCTGCGCATATGCAGACTGGGATGTGAATGCAACAAAAGGCGGTGACCATGCATTCAGCACAATCACCGCCCGACTCCATCCGGGAGCAATTATTCTTCTTCATTCCGTTTCTCCCGACAACGCCGAGGCTCTCGGAAGAATCATTGATTTCGCCCGTGAAAACGGATACGAATTTAAGGCATTGAGTGATTATTCTTTTTAGAAGTTATAATCGGGGGCTACAGGCTTGCCGGTTTTTGCGGATTCAACAATAGCAAGGCAAACAGCAACCGTCTTTGCGCCCTCACGTGCATCGGTAATAACCTTCTTATCATTGAGAATTGCATCGGCAAAAACCTCAAATTCTCTTGCAGCATTGTGATTGTTGACCTCAACCTCAATCGTCTGCGGCTCTTTGGTAACACCTTCTTCGTCAGTAGTGAAAAGAGTCATCGTCGGCGAAGTGTTGTCGCAGATGATTGTTCCCTTTGTACCGTAAATAACCGTACGCATGGTGTAATCACGCTTGCATCCTGTTGAAACAAAAACCTTGCCCGCAACATTCTCGCCGAATTTCAAAACAGCGATTGTTGCATCGTCATAAGGCACCTGCGGCAAAAGCTTGTGTGTGCCGTAAGCAAAAACCTCCACGGGGTCACCCACAAGCCATCTGAGAAGGTCAACGGCATGGCATCCGCCGCCGATAACGCCGTGACGGTTAGGGTCTGCGCGCCAGTCATCGCAAAGCTTCATATAGTCGTGTGCATATTCCGATTCAACAAAATAAAGCTCGCCGATTGTTCCTGATTCAATTATTTCCTTTGCTTTTTCAAATGCAGGTGTAAATCTGCAAATCTGACCAACCATGAATTTGCTGTTCGATTCATCCGCAACCTTAACAATTTCCTCAATATCCTCTCTGGTGATTGCAAGCGGCTTTTCGCAAAGCACATGTTTGCCCGCACGAAGCAAATCGCAGGAAACCTTTTTATGCTGCTGGTCGGGAATTGCAACCGTAACAACATTTATATCCTTGTTATTCATAATATCCGTATAATCGGCAACACGCTTTTCTTCGGGAATACTGTATCTTTCGCCCGCGAAACGAAGATTTTCTTCATTGCAGTCGCAAATTGCAGCAATTTCCGCACCGTAGCTCATTGCACCTTCAACATGACTCATACCGAATTTCATTCCGATATTCGCAACAACCAGATTCTTTTCCATTATTGTTCTCCTTTTGATTCTGATGGATATATATTACATCAAAAACTTTAAACAGTCAATAAATCCCATAGAAATATACTTTTTTTCATCTCTCTTTCATATTTTTAAAAGAGGTGATACAGATGCTTTCCGAAATAAATTATGCAATCAGCTCGTTTATATGGGGTCCACCAATGCTTGCCGTATTTCTCGGCACGGGACTTTATCTTTCTGCAAAGTCGGGTTTTTTTCAAGTTTGCGGAATAAGGCAATGGGCAGGGAGAACCGTTGTCACGGCATTCTGCAACAGAAAACATAAAAATACCGACGGCTCTATTTCGCAGTTTTCAGCACTGACCTCAGCACTCGCCGCCTGTCTCGGAACGGGCAACATCATCGGAGTTGCAACGGCGATTCTCTCGGGCGGACCGGGAGCACTCTTCTGGATGTGCGCATCAGCAGTACTCGGGATGATGACTTGCTGCTGCGAAAACATTCTCGGAATAAAATACAGAATCCGCGATATCACGGGCAGATTCAAGGGCGGACCGATGCAATACATAGAAAACGGACTCGGAATGAAAGGTCTGGCATCTGCTTACGCTGTTTTTCTGACGGGTGCATCGCTCGGAATGGGCAATATGACTCAGGCAAATTCCGTTGCTCAGGGGATGAGCGGATTCGGAATAAATCCGACTGTAACCGCCATTGTGCTTTGCGTGCTTGTTGCCGTTGCGATTTCCGGCGGACTTGAAAGAATATCACGGATATCGGAAAAACTTATCCCCGTGCTTTCGGTCGCATTTGTTGCCGCCTGCTTTATTATTATTGCAAAGAACCGGGAAAACCTCTTTACGTGTTTCAAACTCGTGATCAAGGAGGCTTTCACCCTCAGGTCGGTCAGCGGATTCGGAATTGCAAAGGCAGCAAGATACGGCATTTCAAGAGGTGTTTTTTCAAACGAAGCGGGGCTCGGAAGCAGCGCAATCATTCATGCCGCCGCAGACTGCAAATCTCCTGCCGAGCAAGGTTATTGGGGAATACTTGAGGTGTTTATCGACACGGTTTTTATGTGCAGTGTAACGGGTGCTGCAATGCTCACGGGCGGAATCGGTCTTTCATCGGCATCACTTAACGGAGTTCAACTCTGTACCGCTGTTTTTGAGAGCGTGTTCGGGAAATGGGGAGGTTATTTTCTCAATTCCTGCATATGTCTTTTTGCGTTTGCAACGCTGATTGCGTGGTCATATTACGGCAAGTGCGGTACAGAATATCTTTTCGGTGAAAAAAGCGGCAAAATATATAATGTAATATATGTCATATCAACTTTTGCAGGCAGTATTATCCGGCTTGAAAGCGTATGGAGTCTGTCGGACACTCTCAACGGACTGATGGCCGTGCCGAATATTTTTGCACTTCTCATCCTTGGCAAGGAGGCTGTTCAGGAAATAAAAAATGCGGATACGCCGAAACGCATCCGCAAAACTCATATTATTTCTCCGAAACAGAAAGCTCAATGTGGTAAGTCTGTGCAAAACTGATAACATGTGTCAGGTCTGATTTAACATAAAATTTAACCTTTGGGCAAGCATCAAAAGCAAACTGATGGATATTCTGTGTGTTGCCTCTGAAGTTGGCAACCTTGAGACTGTCACAATAATAGAAAGCACCTTCGCCGATAGTTTCAAGGCTGCGGGGAAAATCTGCCTGCACAAGATTATGGCATTCTGCAAATGCCTTAGGCTGAATTTCGGTAAGCGCTGTGCATCTGTGAAGATAAGCTTTTTTGATTGAACTGCCTGTAAAGGCATCGGTTTCGATAAGTGTTATGGTTTCGGGGAATGTAACCGCACCGATATTCTGAACTCCGCTGAATGCCCCCGAGCCGATAACGGTAACCGTCATATCATCGATTGATGCAGGGATTTTAAGTTCCAACATCTCATCCGAGCAGGTGTACTTCGTTATTTTCGCGGTGTTATCTTCAAGCGCAACATAAGTGTAGTTGCCTGAAACAATAACCTTTTCTTTACTCGGCTTACACGAAGCAAAAAGAACTGTAAGAGAAGCAACAATAAGAATAACTGAAATGAATTTTTTCATGGTAAATATCCTTTCGGCTTTTGTTTTAAACGCATATATAAATGGAACCAATATTTTTATCGATATATTCTAACATATAAAATCAAAAAAATCAAGGACAGTATAAAATATGAATAAAATGCAAAAATTTTTATTTTTATTGAAAATACAGATATTTAGTGATAAAATAAATAAGTTATAAAGAATAAGGAGGTATGCTTCTTGGATAAAGAACTCTTGAACGGTATCCCCGAAGAAGAAAACACCGAAACCGAAGTTTCGGAAGAAACAGTCGAAGAAGAAATTCAGGCTGAAACTGAAATTTCGGAAGAAACAGCTGAAGAAGAAATTCAGGCTGAAACTGAAAATACAGAAGAAGTGATTGCTGAAGAATCAGAAGAACCAGTTTCGGATATTGAAGAAAATATTGACGAAGATTCTCTCTGCATCATCTGCGGTGAAAACCGCAAAGGCGAAGAAAGCGACTACTGCGCGGATTGCGAAGCCGCCATGTACAAAAGCAAGGTGCCGTTTCTTGCATGGATTTCGGGAATTGCCGTTATCTGCGTAAGCGTTTTTGCTCTCGTTATCGCTCTTCTTGCAAGTGCACCCGCACTTCAGGCTGCAAGAGGTGACGTTTATGCCTCTCAGGACCGTTGGTATGCCGCTTATCTTGAATATTCGCAGGTTTCATCGGTTGTTGAAGAAATAAGCAATATTCTCGGAACAGAAAGTCCGTTTGTCAGGGAAGGCAAAGGCATTGCAGAAAAAACAATAATCAGCTATGCCAAAAGCCGTTCTCCCCTTGATGCCGCATATATGGCAATGATGATTTACGGTGAAAATGCCGCTGATTATCTGCCCGGCATCAAAGAATACACCGACATTTATGATGAATTTTACAACAACTACTCGCTGATGGCAGAGCCTCTTGATGCAATGCTTACGGGCGCAACTCAGAAAGAAACCTTCGATGCACTTTATGCCCTTGAAGGCACAGAAGGTCTTAACGACGTTTATTTCAACTATTTTCTTTTCAATGCAGCTGATTTCTATAAGCTCAGCGTTGATGAAAGACTCGCCTACGTAAAAGCAGCTGATGAAAGCGCAAAAGCTCAGGGCAGAGATTTTTCCTGGCTTTATTGCATCGAAACTGCCGATATTCTTGTGCAGGAAGGCAGATACGACGAAGCAATTGAATATGCCGAAGTTCTTGCAAATAAAGATAAAACCAATTACAGAGCGCACGATCTCATCCTCAGATGCATGCTCGCAAAGGATGATACCGATGGTGCGAATAAGCTCCTTGCTGAATTCAAAACAAACAACGAAGGCTTTGACAGCGCATACGCTCTTGAAGCAACCTATCACCGCGCACTCGGAGACATTGAAAAGAGTAAGCTTGTAATTGAAGAAGGTCTGCTTGAAAACGATTTTTCTTCAGAGCTTCACCGCCAGCTTGCACTTGTTTATCTGGTTGAAGGAAAATACAGTGATGCCTTTGAAGAGGCATTCACCGCTGACTCAAACGCATCCTATATGGCAAACTATTATATGGACAGTAGCGGATTCACTCCTCAGCTCGATAACACCGTTTACCTTTGCGCCAACATCTGCAAAAAGCACGGTCTTTCTTCAAGCGAAAATGCCGTTTATATTGACCAGATTGTTGACTACTACAAGGATTTTGTGCCTTCAAATCAGGTTTCCGCTGTTATCAAAGGCGAAAAAACAGCTAAACAGATTCTTTCGGAAGGAGTGTGTGATCTCGCATGACAGCTCTTTATATTGCATCTAAAATTCTGACATTCCCCGGAGCATATCTCAGAGGCTTCTGGGAGCATCTCACCTGCAAACTTCTCGGACTTCCAGTCGAAGTGCCCGGTTATCTCAGAATAGACGAGGCTTGCGGCCACGTTGAGCACGGTCTTGCAAAAAAAGGCTTTGCATCATATCTTATGGCAACGGGTCCCGGCTTTATGAATCTTGCTACCGGTTTTCCGATATTCCTTGCGGGATATATCAATCTGTGTTTCCTCGGTGTCAGACCGTCGGATTCAATCGGACTTTTCATCTTTTATGTGCTACTCACATATGTCGGTATTTCGCTTATTTGCAACCTTTTCCCGCTTGTTGAGGATGCAATGAATCTTCACGATGTCGCTTTTTCGCAGAAAAAAATGAACGTTGTCGGCAGAATATTCGCATTTATTCCTTCTGTGATAACTTCCGTCGGCGCACGCCTTGAAAAATACGGTATCACCGTTATACTCTGGATTGTTTTTATCATTTTATCATTCATTTAATCCTTTCATAAATCATAATACGGAGGAAATGCTGTGAAAGAAATCAACATCAGAGAAATAAAAAAGAGCGCCGTTGAGCTTATTTCCGACGGCTGGGGACTTGTAACGGCAGGTAATGGAAACAAGTTTAACACTATGACCGTCAGTTGGGGCGGACTGGGCGAAATCTGGGGCAAGGACGCTGTGTTTATTTTTATACGTCCTCAGAGATACACCTATGAATTCATCGAAAACAATGATATTTTTACTCTCAGCTTTTACGGCGAGGAATTCAGAAACGCTCTGCGCATCTGCGGTTCAAAAAGCGGCAGAGATATCAACAAGGCAGAGGTATGCGGTCTTACGCCCGTATTCACCGACGGCGGCGTAACCTTTGAGCAAGCGGAATACACCCTTGTCTGCCGCAAAATGGCATCGCAGTTCATTGACCCCGCAGGCTTTGAGGATGCTTCAATCGAAAGCAACTATGCCAACAAGGACTATCATAAAGTCTATATCGGCGAAATTTTAAAAGTTTATAAGAAATAAAAAATGTTTGTCACCTTTTGCCCTTTCGTTACGTTTATCTTATGAGAGGACAAAAGGTGTTTTTTAATTACTATAATCACTTTATAAAAACAGAGAGGGGGCGGTTGCTTGCCCGTTAAAACTCAAAAAATCCCTCCCGATGCCGAAAGGGCATTGGAAGAATACGGCAACAGCCTTTACCGACTGTGTTCCGTTATGACGGGGAACAGAGAAGATGCCCAGGATGCTGTTCAGGACTGCTTTTTGCGTTACATAACCAAAGCACCCAACTTCAACGGCACCGAACACGAAAAGGCGTGGCTCATAAGAGTTGCAACCAACATATGTCACGATATTCTTCGAAGCAGAAAGCGGGCAAGCTTTGTCAGCCTTGACGAAATCCGCAATCTCGGCACGAGCGAGGATAATGCGCAAATCCTCGGTCTGCTGATGTCGCTTGAAGAAAAATACAGAATAGTTATGCATCTTCATTATGTTGAAGGCTACAAGGCGGAAGAAATTTCGTCTTTGCTCGGCATATCCTCAGCTGCCGTTAAAAAGAGACTGCAAAGAGGCCGTGATGCCTTGCGGGAAATCTATGAAAAGGAGGCGAAGCAATGACCGAGTTTGATAAAATCAAAGAAGCGGCAGAGGAAATAAAGCTTGATGACTTGCAAAAGCAAAAAATCCTCGAGGCATGCAAAGACAAAAAGCGAAGAAAAATAAACTATGCTGCGCTTGCGGCGGCTGCGGCAATGCTGGTTATCACGGTTGCTGTTTTTTCTCCCGGATTTCTCCTAAAAGCGGGTGCACCTGCCGATATGGCTGAAAACGAAGCGGCGGCTGAAGATATGATTGTTGCTGACGAAGATTTCGACTTTTTTTCTGACAGCTCTGCTCAAAAAAGCGATTCGCTCAATGCCGAAAACGGCGACGGCAAATATGTTTACACCGCCAATGAATACACTCAGGTTATTTTTGATGCAGGAGAATTCAGAAACATTTATTCCGTAATTCCTCAGTCATTCATCAAGCTTGTTGATTACACCGAATTCATCGAATGGACAAAATCAGTTAAATCCGATAACGGTATGGCAATAGTTCAGTTTGTTGAGCATTTCGAAATTTCAAAAGAAGCGTTTGACGAAGCAAACCGAAACTACGCAAGATATATTAACGATTTTTACGACACATCGCCTCTTTACCGTACTCCGTTTGAAGAAAACGAACCTTATGAAATTTTCAACACAGAAATAATATATTCTTCCGCCAAGGAAGCTATCGACGAATATTACGCTGCATTTCCGAAACGGGAAAGCGGCAGCGGCTCGATGTCCGCGGAAATCATTGTTCCCGAAAACTATTACAAATAAAAAATCCGCCCTCTTGAAAAGAGCGGAAAACGGAATTATTCAATTACTTCATAGCCCCGTGCTTTGGGCTCTTCGCCGCTGTAAAGCTCATAAATCTGGTCAAACTGATTTCTTTCTTCGATATCATAGTCTTTTTCGAAAGCAACCATTCTTGCAGTCTTATCGCTGTCGATTTTCTTTTTGTTAATATTTTCTTTCTGCTTTTCGTTGTTGCGTTCAAACATTTCGGCTGTTTCATAGAAATAATAGTCTCTGACCTTTTCGCAGATACCCTTTCTGTTAAAAACGAAAATCTGATAATGCTCACCGTTTGCATATGGAACCCTGACAACAATCTGCTTGTTCTTTTGTGTTTTACCGAGGTCTTCAACGTTTTTAACTATTTTTTCGGAGCGTTCAATCTCTGCCTGTGTCAGCGATTCAATAAGCTGAGAATACTCGGCTTCCTGCTCAGAAACAAGCTCCGCAGTTGTTTTATCGTTTTCAACCGAACACGAAGCGAGCGAAAGAGCAGTTGCGAGAGCGGCGAGAATTGCAATTATCTTTTTCATAAAGGATTCCTCCCAAAATTCTTTCTATAATATATTAGTGCCACAAAATCGAATAAATGTCAATGACTTTGCAGAAATTTAACATTTACGCAAAGATAAAATCATAAAAGAAAGGTGATTTAAATGAAAAAAAGATTATTCGCAGTTATCCTTTGTATTATTCTTGTTCTTTCCTTTGCGGCATGCGGAGCATCAGGCGACAAGCTGGCCGCTGATATGGAAAACGGAGCCTTTGTCACCGAAGAAAGTATGGAAATATATTCCGACAGCACAGCGGATATCGGTGGTGATTTCAAATATACCGCAAGCCAGTCCGCCTCAGGTGCCGAAGCTCCCGAATCACAGAAAGCAGCCGAAGAAAAAATTATCAAAACCGTTGATTTGTCAATCCAGACCAAGGAATACGAGGCTTATCTTGCCGCAATTACCACAAACGTCACAAAGCTCGGCGGCTACGTTGAAAATTCAACAAACCATATGGGCAGCTTCTATTCTTCAAATGCCAACAGAAGCTCAACATACGTTGTACGCATTCCCGCAGACAAGCTTGATGAATTCCTTGCAGGTGCAGAAGAAAAAGGCAAAATAATCAGAAAGACAGAAAGCCAGCAAAATGTTACCCTTGAATACGTTGACCTTGAAAGCCGAATCAATGCTTTCAAAACCGAAAGAACAACTCTCACGGGGCTTCTTGAAAAAGCTGAATCGCTTGAGGATGTGCTTTCAATTCAGGAAAGACTTTCCGAGGTCAACTATCAGATTGAATCCTACACTGCAAAAATGCGTGTGCTTGAAAACAGAATCGGTTACAGCACAATCACGCTCAACATTGACGAGGTTGAGCGAGTAACAGAGGAAAAACCGACCATCGGCAACAGAATCAAAAATACATTCCTTGATAACCTCGAAGAGCTTGGCGAAGGCTTAGGTGATTTCATTGTTAATTTCATCGGCGGACTTCCGATTATCATTCCCGTTGTTGCTGTTATAGCTGTTGCAATTCTTATTCTCAGAAAGATAATTAAAAAGCGCAGAAACAAATAATTGAATTTTTTTATGTCACCCTTTCCGATTCGGGGAGGGTGATATATTTTTTGATTATTATTCTAATTCAGAAAATATAATTATATTGTTTTTGTTATCATATAATTTGGAGTATTATAAAAATGATTGGAGTGAGTTTTTTGGCAAAAACTCTCGTTTTAACCGAAAAACCTTCTGTTGCAAGGGACATCGCCCGCGTTCTCGGATGCAAAAAGAACGGCAACGGATGCATAATCGGCGACAAATATATAATCACCTGGGCGCTGGGTCATCTTGTTACTCTTGCTGACCCCGAAGCCTACGACAATAAATATAAAATCTGGAGGATGGAAGACCTTCCTATGCTGCCCGAAAGAATGAAGCTCGTTGTCATTGGGCAGACATCGAAACAATTCAAAGCCGTAAGTTCGCTTCTTTCAAGCAATGAGGTTGACAAGGTTGTTATCGCAACCGACGCAGGCCGTGAGGGTGAGCTTGTTGCACGCTGGATAATCCAGAAAGCAAATTGCAGAAAGCCTATGCTCCGTCTCTGGATTTCATCGCAGACTGACAAGGCAATCCGCGAGGGCTTCGCATCGCTCAAACCCGCATCGCAGTATGACAATCTTTACCGCAGTGCGCAGTGCCGCGCGGAGGCAGACTGGCTGATAGGTCTCAATGTCAGCCGTGCTCTCACCTGCAAGCATAATGCACAGCTTTCCGCAGGCAGAGTGCAGACCCCGACGCTCGCAATGATTGTCAAAAGAGAAGAAGAAATTCTTAAATTCAGACCCAAGGATTATTTCACCGTAAAAGCGGATTTTGACGGATTCACGGCACTTTATAAAGATAAGCACAATCAAGCGAGATTCTTTGATGCCGCCGCGGCACAAGCAGTTGCAGATGATGTCAAAGGTAAAAGAGGCACACTTTCCGAAGTCAGAAAAACTTATAAATTTAAGGCTCCCCCTGCCGCATACGACCTCACCGAGCTTCAGAGAGATGCCAACAAAAAATACGGCTACTCCGCAAAACAGACTCTTTCACTTATGCAGAGTCTTTATGAAACACACAAGCTCCTCACCTACCCAAGAACGGATTCGAGATATATCACCAAAGATGTTGCCGCAACTCTCCCCGAACGTCTTCGTGCAATTGCCGTTGGTCCTTACAAGGATTTTGCAAATGCCGTTTTGCGCGCAAAGCCGATTCCGACCAAATACATTGTCAACGATGCAAAGGTCACAGACCATCATGCAATTATCCCCACAGAGCAATATGTTGACCTCAATAAACTTACAAGAGAAGAACGCCACATCTACGACCTCGTTGTTCGCCGTTTCATCGCCGTGCTCAGCGCACCGTTCGAATATGACGAAATGCAGGTAACAATAACAATAGGTAATCACAAATTTTATACCAAGGGTCAGTCCGTTAAATCTGCGGGTTGGAAGGCACTCTATGACTCATCTCTTGCGGATGACGATGATGAGAACGACGACATCGCATCTCAGCAGCTTCCTGCCCTTTCGCAAGGCGCTCCCGTATTCCCCAAAAACGTGCGTCTGTGTGCAGGCAAAACCTCTCCACCTGCAAGATATACCGAAGCATCGCTTCTTTCTGCAATGGAAAACCCGACGGGTCAGGTTGACGACGGTTCTCTTAAGGATGCTCTCAAAACCGCAGGCGGTCTTGGCACTCCAGCAACAAGAGCAGATATCATTGAAAAGCTTTTTGATTCCTTCTGCGTTGAACGCAGAGGCAAAGAAATATTCCCGACTTCAAAAGGCAAGCAGCTTATCGATATCGTTCCGCCCGACCTTAAATCCGCAGAGCTGACCGCAAGATGGGAACAGCGTCTGTCGCTTATCGCAAAAGGCGGTGCAGACAGCAAAAAGTTCATTTCCGAAATGCGTGACTACGCACGTTCTCTTGTAAGCTCCGTAAAATCAAGCGAATCAAAATATAAACACGACAATATGACCCGTGAGCCTTGCCCCGAATGCGGCAAATATCTGCTTGAGGTCAACGGCAAAAAAGGCAAAATGCTCGTCTGCCAAGACAGAGAATGCGGATACCGCAAGAGCATTACGGTCATCACTAACGCACGCTGCCCCGAATGCCATAAAAAACTCGAAATGAGGGGCGAAGGCGATAAAAAAGCTTTCTTCTGCGTGTGCGGATACAGAGAAAAACTCTCCGACTTTGAGAAGAGAAAAGAAAGTGCGGGCGCAGGCAAGCGCGATGTTGCCCACTATATGCAACAGCAGGCAAAGCAGAAAACATCAAACAACCCGCTTGCAGACCAGCTTGCAAAATGGATGGAGGAAAACAAATGAGACGTTTTCTTTCGGTAATCTTGGCAATAGCGATGCTGTTATCTCTCGCTTCCTGTTCAAGCAGGGGCGATAACGGTACTATTTATTATTCGCTAAAAAAAAGCCCCTCTACCCTTGACCCTCAGTATGCAGGCGACACGGAAGCGCATATTATAATCAACAACACATTTGAGGGTCTTGTCCGACGCTCGGCAGACGGAACTATCATTCCGGGAATCGCACAGTCGTGGAGTGTTTCACCCGATTCACTCACATATACATTCACGCTCAGACCCGATACCGAATGGTATTGCCCGATTTCAATCAAAAGTGAATTCGGCGAAGATTTCTACAAGAAATTTTCCAGCGAAAAGCTGACGGCAAATGATTTTGTGTTTGCAATGCAGCGCGCCGTTTCGCCCGCAACAAACTCACCGAGTGCGCACCGACTGTTCATTATCGAAAATGCGGCAGAAATTCACGCAGGCAACGCGGATGTTTCTTCACTCGGAGCAACGGCACCCGACAGTTCAACTCTTGTTATAAAGCTCACTGAGCCGTGTGATGATTTTCTTGAAAGACTGACAGAAAGCGTGTTTATGCCGTGCAACGAAGAATTCTTCACCGCAACGGGAGGCAGATACGGATTAAGCAACCGTCATATGCTGTGTAACGGCCCGTTTTATGTAAGCTCTTGGGATTCGGAATCCACACTCACCATAAGACGCAACAATTATTACGCCGGTGAGCAGACGGTTATGCCGTCGCTTGTCAATTTTGATTTTGACTACAACGTTGAAACCATCGGCAACGAAATATCAATAGGCAACGTCAGCGGCGCGTTTATCCCGCCTGATTCACCAATTCCCGATAATTCCGTGGTTGCGAAAAGCAACCCGAATTCCGTATTCGGTTTCTTCTTCAACTGCTCGGATGCTTATCTTAGCAATGCAAATCTCCGCATTGCCCTGAGCAGTTCAATTGACCGAAATCTTTTTACCGATGTTCCCGAAAACTCGGAATTGACTGACGGCTTTGTTCCCAAAAGCTGTTCTGCAGGCAGTCTTAACTACCGCGATGCACTCGGCGGTCAGACTCCGAAAATCAATTATGACGCTGCTGCATCAAAGACTTTCTGGGAAACCGGTCTTTCAGAAATCGGTAAGGATAAAATTCAGCTCACCGTTCTTTGCCCCGAATGGCTTGATTCCGCAGTGCGCAACCAGCTTCAGATATGGCAAAAAACTATGGGTATCAGCCTCGGTATAACCATCGAAAACAAAACTCCGTCGGAAATCCGCGCAGCCGTCAGCAGCGGCAATTACCAGATTGCTCTGACGGGCACCGAATCGGCTTACAGCAGTGCTGTTGATTTTCTCGCATCATTCAAAAGCGGCGGGATTTTCCGTTTCCGCGGGGATGATTACTCGGTTATAATCGACAGGCTTCTGACTGTTGAAAGCGATGACGAGCTTCTCGGCGGATGCTTTACGGCTGAAAGCTACATCCTTCAACAGGCAATTTGCTATCCTCTTTATTCACGTTCAAGCTGTTTTGTTACCTCGGAGGATGTTGAAGGAATCGCTGTTTTTGATTCAGAGAGCAGTATCAGCTTTATAGGAACAAAGAGGTTTGACTGATGAAAAAAAGAACTTTCATAATTGCAGTTTCGTGGGCGGCTGTTTCAGTTTGTATGGGAATAATTTTTTATCTTTCCGCACAGAACAGCACCGAATCGAGCGACACAAGCAGCTGGCTTCTTCTTCTCCTGAAACTTCCGATAAGCGAGTCCGTACTTCGTACGGCGGCACATTTTCTTGAGTTCACGGGGCTTGGTGTTTTGGTTTTCAACGCCCTTTATCAGACGTGTTCAAAGCAAAAACCATTTCTTTCGTTAGCAATTGCATCTGCATATGCCGTAACGGATGAAATCCATCAGATTTTTGTTGATGGGCGGGTATGCAGCTTTGCCGACTGGTTTGTTGACTCTCTCGGCGCGGCGGCAGGCATTGCCGTGCTTTGCATAATGATTTATATTTTCTCTTGTTTGAAAAGGAGGAGATTGCGTTGACAGAAAGTGAAAAAATTATGATTGCAGGCTGTGCCGCAGGCGCGGCGGCTGCGGCGGTACCGGCAATTTACGGCTTCGCAAAAGCTTCTGCAGCGGCAAAACCGATTGCGGAATCCGATTTTCTGCACACGGAAAACGCTGCCTTCGTCAATGAAAACGGCATTCCCACTCCCCTACGCGGAGTAAATCTCAACGATGATATTTTCTATTTCAGCAAAGCGGATATCGAATCTCCCAAAGGCTACGATGTTTTTTATGCGCTTGAAAACAGATTCGGAAGTTATGGTGCAAGACAGCTTTGCCAAAAATATTATGAAAACTTAATTTCTCCGTTCGACATAAAATTTATCAAAAAACTCGGTGCAAACTGCGTAAGAATCCCTCTGCGTTTCAAGTATCTTTGCAAAAAAGACAACTGCAAGGATGATATTGACTTTGATAAGCTTGATGTTCTTGTTGAAAAGTGCAGAAAAGCTGGACTTTATGTTATCTTTGAACTTCATTCAGCACCCGGATTCCAGAATACTGACTCTGCTTGCGGAAACAGTGACGAAAGCATACTTTTCAACTCAGGCAAGGAAGGATTTGAGGCAAGAAATGCCGTTATCAGATTCTGGACTCAAGTTGCATCACATTACAAAGAAGAGGCAACTGTTGCGGCATATGACCTTTTTAACAGACCCCTTGTACGTATGGCTGACTGGGAAAGCAAGGTTGATACTCTCAACAAATTTTACAGACGAATATGCAAAGCGATAAGAACCGTTGATGAAAGGCATATCATTATCACCGAGGCGGCGGGTACTCCCGATTCCCTGCCCAATACCAACGATCTTTCAAATATTGCTTACGGATTCTATTCGCATTTCCGCACAAGTTTTGAAACCGCAGCACTCTTAAGACACGTGAAAAACTATAAAAACAACGGTATTCCCTGCATCGTCTGCAAAATAAGAGCTGAAGATAATCTTGCAGAATCTCTTACTGCTCTGAACGACTGCGGAATTTCATGGCTTATCGGTGATTACAAGGGTTCCGGACTCAAATCTGCATTTATTTTCGGCGGTAACGTACCCGAAGCCGACCTCACCCTCGACAGCTACGAGGAAATCGGAAACAAGTGGTCAAAACCCCTTGCAACCAAAAACTTCACCGAAAACAAAGAAATGACCGCAATTCTCAAGGATGCTTTCAGATACGGCAATGTTCTTGTTCTGCCCGAAGGTAAAACAAAAAAGAGCAAACCTCAAATAAAAATTAAGGTCGGCTCGAAACTGATTGTGGGCAAAAACAACATATAAAAATTTAAACCCCCTCGGAATCCGAGGGGGTTCTTTAAGCGTTTAATAAAGTCAGAGCTTATGCCTGCTCCTGCTTCTTTGCAAAGCATTCGCTGCAGTAAACGGGTCTGTCCTCACGGGGCTTAAAGGGAACCTTTGCAACTCCACCGCAGGAATCACATGTTGCCTCAAACCATTCCCGTTCGCCACGGGCAGCATTCTTGCGTGCGTCACGGCATGTCTTGCAGCGCTGGGGCACATTTACAAAGCCTTTTTCAGCATAGAATTCCTGTTCACCTGCTGTGAAGATGAATTCTTCGCCGCATTCCTTACAGATGAGAGTCTTGTCTTCGTACATTGTTGTTAACCTCGCTTGAAAAAAATATTTTTTGACGCCCTTGGACGGAATCGCACCGCCACCTTTGAATATCAACGCTCTGCTTTAAGCTACGGGGGCATATCCATACTCCTTGCGGAGTATTATTTATTAATTCTTCTGTGCAGCTTGCTTCGGATTCGCTGAAGTGCATTATCAACAGCTTTTTCGCTTCGGCAAAGCAACTGGGCAATCTGCGCATAGCTTTTCCCTTGAAAACGCAAATCAAGAACCTGCTTTTCGAAAGCGGAAAGCTCACTATTAAGAAATTCAGCAAGATGCTCAGTTTCAAACTTGTCAGAAACAATATCGGCAGGGTCATTGCCTGCAGCAGATTTATCGGAATCCGTTTCGAGCGGCACAGCCTTTGAAAGTGCAGCGTTTTTGCTGTTAAGATTAAATCTGACTGCCGAAATTATTCTGTTATTAATACAGGTTTCGGCAAACGATTTGAACGGCACCCCTTTTGACGGGTCGAATTTTTTAACCGCATCCAGGAAACCGAGCATACCTTCCTGAGTTAAATCCTCGTTTGAAATTCTGTCAATTGCGAAATCCGACGCCTTCGCTCTTGCAATCGGCGTTACGGCAGAAATGAGAAGCGCCATAGCTTCATCATCACCGTTTGCGGCAAGAACCGCCAATTCTTCATCAGACAAATTTTTTTGCCGATTCAAGTGCATCAAGACACCTCGCAAAACCCTATTAATAATTATAATAAGCCAATTTTTGAAATTTGTCAACAACTTTTTTACCCAATTGCAAATTTAAATTGGTGAATTGTCACTAAAATGCACAAAGTTCCAATATATTGTGTTTTTTTCTATTATTCTTAATTGAAAAATTTGATGTTTTTAGAAAAAATCCTTTTCAAAGGCAGGATTTTATGCATTATAAATCTGAAGACGAATAAAAAAATAATTTTCGGGAGCTGATATAATGAATCCGAAAACAAAAAAACTTTGGAAACTCACTGCACTTCTTGCGCTTGACCTGATTTTTCTTATCCTTATTTCTTCGATTTGTGCAAAAGCGGAGATGCTCGGAAGCAGTGGCGAAAGAGTTGCCGCAATCCAGCACGAGTTGCGCAAATTGAATCTTTATCAGGGAATCGAAAACGGTGTTTTTGATTTTGAAACTAAAAAAGCTGTTGCCGAATTTCGAAAAATAAACGGTCTTGAAAAATCAGGCGAAGCAAATTATGAAACGCTGCGTGCATTGGGGCTTGAGTCACGTAAATCAGAGTGCTTTTCATCCGATGCTGAGCTTTTAGCGCGTTGCATAACCCTATGCGGATGCAGAACTTATCCCGAAATGCTGAGCGAAGCAGAAAGACTCATTGAAGCCACGTGTGACGCCATGACCCTCGGAAAATACATTTCATTAAACTTTCCGTCTTTTCTTTCTGCGGAAGTTACACCGTCAAACGATGCATATTCCGCGGCTGTTCAGGCAATAAGAAAGTCCGCTCAAATGTGAGCGGACTCTTTTTATTTGCAAAGTTCCTTTGCAAGCGCTTCAATCTGGGCAATATTCTCATCATTTACAGCAGATTTGATGTGAACGCCTGCTTCGGTATAGGTGAGGTTCTTGCTGTTTTCAAGCATTCTTCTCATAAATTTCTCTGCCATAAGTCCCCAGGTGCCGTTTTCAATGAATCCCACGGTTTTATTCTGGAAATTTCTTTCGGTCAGATGGCTGATGAATTCCCTCATAAACGGGAACATTTCGCCGTTATATGTGGTAGTTGCAAGAACGATTTTTCCGTAGCGGAATGCATCCTCAACCGCCTCTGCCATATCACAGCGCGCAAGGTCGTTAACCACAACCTTAGGGCATCCGTTTTCTTCAAGCTTCTTTGCAAGCATCTCAACCGCTTTACGTGTATTGCCGTAAACGGTGGTATATGCAATCATAACACCTTCGCTTTCGGTGCCGTAGGATGACCATGTGTTATAGAGGTCAAGATAATAGCCGAGGTTTTCAGTAAGAATCGGGCCGTGAAGAGGGCAGATGATATTGATATCAAGTGCGGCGGCTTTTTTGAGGAGCGCCTGAACCTGAACACCGTATTTGCCGACGATGCCGAAATAATAGCGTCTTGCTTCGCACGCCCAATCCTCGTCTGCATCAAGTGCACCGAACTTGCCGAATCCGTCAGCGGAGAAAAGAACTTTATCCTTGCTGTCATAAGTTACAATTACTTCGGGCCAATGCACCATCGGTGCTGTAACAAAGGTAAGCTCGTGACTGCCGAGCGAAAGAGTGTCACCTTCACCGACAACGACCTGTTTGTCTGCATAGTCACTGCCGTAAAACTGAAGCATCATTCCGAATGCTTTTTTGGATGCAACAATTTTAGCATCGGGATAATTAGACACAAAAAGGTTGATATTCGCGGAATGGTCAGGCTCCATATGCTGAACGATAAGATAATCGGGCTTTCTCTCTCCGAGCACCGCCTTGATGTTTGCAAGCCACTCGTCGCCGAAGCGGGCATCAACTGTGTCAAATACAGCAATATTTTCATCCTCGAGGATGTATGAATTATACGCCATTCCGTTTTCAACAACATACTGACCTTCAAAAAGGTCAATTTCTCTGTCGTTTACGCCGATATATTTAATATCTTCTGTGATATACATTTACTTATGCTCCTTTTAATTTTTTCATTTAATTATAACATCTGTTTTCCAAAAAATAAAGATGTAAATTTTCTTAATTTCATATACATTGTCTGAACCAATCAAGATTAATATTATCCGCAACAAGTTTTCCGCCTTCTCTGTTGGGGTGAATATAATCCTTGCCGAGATATTCCTTTTTTGAGCAATGCGGCTTGTCGGGATTAACAACGAGTTTCGCCTGGTCATAAACAGCGTGGAATCTGTCGGCATTTTCTTTCAGCATATCGTTATACTCTTTTACCATTGCTTCTTTTTCGGGTCTTGAATCAACTGCTTCTCCGAAATTGAGAACATTGAAAACAACAAGCTTTTTCCCGTGCTCTTCAAGCAAATCCGAAATATCCGCCACAGCATCAAAATGTTCTTTTGCCGTCGGTTTTTCGCTCTTTGGAGCGGCAATTGTGCCATACTGAAGGAAATCATTTGTGCCGAGAGCGTAAACCACATATTCCGTATCATCATAGTTCAGAACATCACGCTGCAGGCGGTTAAGACCGCTGATTCCAAACAAACCCTTGCAGAAAAATCTGGTGCTGAAATCCCTGAGAGTTCTGTTACCCATTATCGACTTGTTGATAACCGAATATCTCCCCGGAAATTCATTGCGTATACGCTGAGCAAAAGCATTTGTCCAGTATCCCTGCTGGCTGATTGAATCGCCGAAAACTGTTATTGCTCCTGCACCGGTATCGTTAAGCAACTCCACGGATTGAAACAGCGGAATCGGCTTGTGAAAATACATCTTAAGAACTTTTGATGCAACTTCTCTTACCTTATCTCTTTTTCTGCGCTGATTCGTGACAGTTTTTTCTTTTGTAACGTCTCCCTTGACGGTGATAAGCTCCACGCTGTCAATCAGATTTCCGCTTCTGAGCGCACCTTTTTCAACATAAATGCTGACGCAGAAATAATCACCCGCTTCAACGCTGAAATCAATCGGGTCGGTCTTTACAATTTCACCTTTTTTTATCAAAAATGATTTTTGAGAGTTTAACAAAACGGACTTATATCCATCGGTAAAGCATCCGTTTTTGTCGCATTTTGCGACAGTTACAGAGCCGATGCAAACATCGTTTTTTGCACACTCGTTTGAAAGTTCAAGACGTATGCTTTTGCCCGATATCGGCGAGCAAACAACCATTCTGTATGTTTTGGGGCATGACGGATAATAGAAAAAAGACAAAGCTGAGTGTGCTTGCCCCCAAGCCTGAACCCATTTTTCGTTCATATCAAATCCTCCTGACAGCAATCACCGAAAAACTTTATTTACTGAGCGCTGAACATCAGAATTATTGCTTTTTCGCCTTCGGGAAGTCTGAGGGTTATTCCTTTACTCATAAGTTCCTCTCCCGACATAGTATAAACGGTTTCGGGATTATCAATATCGTAAACATTATATGTTTTTGATGTCAATAGACCGTTAAGCTTAACCGTATATTCATCGTCGGTTACTTTTGCGCGCTTATAAATCAGAGCCGTTCCAGACAAAGCCTCCTCGGATGAAAACTGCATTGCCAGCATTCTGTCATTATCAAAACTGCCGAAATCAAGGGGATAATAATTGCCCGCCATCAATTCCCTTTGCTCCTTATGGAAACTGAAATCGGGATTCTGGTGAGAGAAAAAGTCCATAAGCATCAAAGGCATCACAGCCGATCTTCCCGAATACTCATTCTGCATATAAAGAGCCGAACCCGTAATAGGCAGCCAGAAGGAAATTCCGTAAGTATGTGACTGTGTTGCATCAAACAGGTCGGGATGATAGCTGCAGTTATAGTCACTTCTCCAGAACGGTATGCTGCGGTAAGTCATTTCAAGGTCAAGTCTTTTGCCGCCCGAAGCACAGTTATCAATTATAAGCCCGTCAATGTTATCTTTAAGATAATCAAGGAATTTATAAAGATTTGTGACATAGTGATTTTCACAGATGCCCGTTCTTCCGCCATAATATTCTTTATCGGCTTTCTTCCAGTATTGATTAGGACTGAAGTTGAAATCCTGACGGTAAACGGTAACTCCGTTTTCTTTAAGTGAGTTCAAAATATATTCGGAATAATATTTTAATGCATCCTCATCAGCGAGATTCCACATAATATTATCTTCGCTGTCAACGGTAATCAGCCACTCTTCATTCTGCGAACCGATATTATGGAACTGCGTGCCGGGGAAAACTCTTTCAGGCTCATACCAAAGCACGTGACCGAGACCTTTTTCGGCAGCATAACCCGAAAGCTCGGATATTCCGTTATCATATCTCGATTTGTCAACCGTCCAGTTGCCGACTCCGTCGTACCAGCCTTCGTTATACTCATACCACCCTGCATCCATCCAGAAGGCATCTGTCAGCTTATAAACGGACTCGTCAAGACCATCAAGAATTTCAATTATCTCATCAGAAGTTCTTGTTGACATAGGGCCTGCAACTTCCATAACGGTATATGAATTCTGCGTAATGTTTTCGGAGTAAACGCAGTCATTAATCCATTTTCTGAAAAGGTTAAAACCTTTCAGGGGATTATCGTTTTCATAAAAGCTCAGCGAAACAAGAGGCGAGCGTACAGATTCGCCCGGAAGAAGATATGCCTCAAAGTTTTCCTGCTTAACTGTTACGTTTGTTTCACCCTTTGTTTCGGACATTCCCGATGCCCACTGACCCGTCCAGCCGATGCCGAGAATCATACCGTAGTTTTCGCCGTGAATGTTGAAATACGGAAGGTATGCTTCGGTAGGCTTACCGTCTGTACCGCTGAATTTTCTTTCGAAAGAAGTAAGTTTCTTCTCGATAAGAGAAAAATCGCTTGCGGCGGTATTACTGCCCATCGAATAATAAAGCCTTGCATTTCCCGTTTCAAAGGAAGAATCAAGAGCGTAAAAATCGCTGATTACTCCCGAGTTTGCGGAGCCTGTATTTTTAATGTAAACAGTCCACTGACAGGTTGCATTGTCAGAAAAATCAGTTACTTCAACCGTAACTTCAAGTGCTTTTTCTTTGTTTGTCAGAATCAGATATTCGGTTTTTCCGTTATTATAAACGTTACCCGATTCAACAGCAGGAGTTTCAGCAAAGCTCTTTTCCCACTCATCTGGATTAAACTTTTCTCCGTCTACCTTAAAGGTGAATGGATATGCTCCGTTTTCGTTAAAGAATGAATCGTTGAACCAGTCGGCGCAAAGCTTCTGCTCATTTTCGGTGAGAATCATTTCTTCTGCGCTGACGGTATCAAATTGAATATCCTTTTTATAATCAAGTGCTTTTATATTATCCATATTTATAAACCCAATCCCGCCAAACGAAGCTGCAAAAAATATAACTGCAAGAATAATGTTAAGTATTTTGTGTTTGCTCTTTGCCTTTATGATATAAGCCGTAAAAAGAAGAACACCCGACAAAGCAAAGGTCACGGTAAATGCGGCAATAACAACCTCGTGATTACAGTAGCACTCTCCGTTGATTTCGGCATTAATTTTTGCATTTATACCCCAGATTATACCCTGAAACAAAGCGTTACCGGCAAGAAAAGCAATGAGCTTTTTAATGATTCCTGCATTTTTAAACAATGTTTTCACAAACAACGCCATAAACCATCCGAGTGCCGAACCCGAAAGAACCGTATACAGATGAACATCCGCGCCGCTGTTTGTTCCGTAGAATATGTACCAAAGAGAATATGCAGCATATACGATAAGCCCAATGAACACAATTGTAAGACTGAAATCAACGATATTATTGTTTTTTAGTTTTCTCATCATTCTTCATCTCCGAATAATTAATATACTTTTTCAATCCGTTTTGCGGACCATTCAAACAGCAAAGTTGACATTGAGTTAAAATCAACCGTTCCGCCGTTTTTTAAATAGATAAATGTTTCAACAACAGTCCGTTCCATGTCCGAAACACTTCCGAGTAACTCTTTCTGACGGCTGATATAGTTGCCTGTTTGTTTAAAACAGATTGCCTGCACTACAAAAGATGCGGATTTATATAATCCTTTCAAAATTTCTTCGCTTTTTTCGTGCAGCATATTATGCACGCACCCATGATAAATGTTGCACACTCCGATTTTGATTGCTCTTTCAACTGCATCGCCGTCAATCAAAGGCAAAATCTCATCAAGACTCCCTTTTAACGGTTTGGTATCATAATAAAACTGAAAAAGGTCTGAAGGCGCCCAATTCAGAATCTCGCTTTTACCTGAAAGAAAACCGCATATCAAATCTCTGTGCGGCAAAGCATCCAGCATCACATTGTAAATCTCAATATCCGAAACAGAAAGCTTATCAAGTATCACAACAATGTCAATATCGCTCATTCCCGTCGCTTCACCTCGGGCATAACTCCCCTGCAAACCGACGAACCATACACGCTCTCCGAATTTTTTATCAAGCATTTGCAAAAGGTCTTTCAGCAGAACGGAGATATCCGTCACTTAAATCACCTCTTTAACCGATTCATGAAACAATTATAACACACTTCCAGCTAATAAATCAATGCTTTACGTTCAAAACAAAAAACACCTGTCACATTGAATGACAGATGTTTAAAAATTATTTGCTCATCGTTCTATTTTAATGTTTGCAAATAATAATCCAAACCGATTTTGAGAAAACAATCTAAATCTATCTAAAAAAATTAAGAGGACATCTTATGATGTCCTCTTAATTTGGCGCCCCTGAGCATTCTATAATCGAACCGTTTATCTCCTCCAGAGTTACGGTTTCTGTTTTCTCATCTGCGTTATATGTTATTACTATTTTATCGTCAAAAATATAAACCGAATTCACGAATGTTTCTATCAATATCTTTCTGTGAGCCGGTTTTGCCATATCGAGCTTTCTGAATTTTCCAAGATAAAATCTTATGAACTCCTCGCTCAATTTCGGCTTCATCATCTTTTCTTCAGCTATCAATATTTCAAGCTTTTCTTTTCGGTTTTCAAGTTCTTCCAACCGTTCTTTTGTCGATTTTGTAAGTATCCCCTGTTGTATTGCGTTGAGCAAATTACTGATTGCCGTTTCTGTTTCCGCAAGTTCATGCTGATAATACGGCAACTGTGTGCTGTCCTTTTCCTGCAAGGCAAGAAGTTTCTTTACAATATCATCAATAACTTCATCATCGCTGAGCATTGCAACCGTTCTTCTGATAATCAGATCTTCAATCCAATCTTTCTTGACTGATTTCTTCTTGCAGTCCCCTTTCAGATTCTTGATTGTTGAGCATTTGTAATACCGATGAACAACTCTGTTTCTTCCGTATCCGCTTTCGCCAATCATAAACTTTCCGCAATATCCGCAGAAAAGTTTTGTTGTCAGCAGATAATCATCTTCGGCTTTTCTCCGTGCAGGAGCTTTCTTGTTAACGGCAATCTTATCCTGAACCTGCATAAAAAGTTTAATCGGAACAATCGCAGGAACGGCATTAGGAATAACCATATCTCTGAATTTTTCTTCGCCGATATACCGTCTGTTTTTAAGCATATGCTCAACCGTGTTGTAAGTCATCGGATTGCCTCTCGGATTTTTCAGCTGATGTGCATTCATCCAATCACGGATTTCTTTCATCGTTGCACCTTCGTTATACATTTCAAACGCTTCGAGAACAAACGGTGCAGTCAACGGATTAATTTTCAGATGTTGATCTTCGACTACATAACCGAACGGAATTGTACCGCCGTTGAACTTGCTCTTGAGAAGATTTTCCGTCATACCTCTGACAACTTTTTCAGATAAATCCGCAGAATAATATTCTGCATAACCCTCAAGAACCGATTCAAGAATAATACCCTCTGCACCGTCGGAAATTACTTCGGTAGCAGACACAACCTTGACTCCGTTTTTCTTGAGCGCCGATTTATACTTCGCAGAGTCATAACGGTTACGGGCAAATCTGTCGAGCTTCCAAACAAGCACAATATCGAACAACTTTTTACCGCTGTCCTTAATCATATTCTGAAACTCGGGGCGATTGTCTGTCTTTGCTGAGAACGCTCTGTCGATATAACTTCGAAGAACGGTCATTCCGTTTTTCTCAGCAAACTCGGTGCATTCACGAATCTGACCTTCAATGGATTCTTCACGCTGATTATCCGAAGAATATCTTGCGTAAATCACTGCTTTCATTTATCAGCCTCCTCTTTTTCTGAATTTATTTCGTTCATATAACCTGCGGTAATTATACCGGCAGGCAATGCTACGATTGCAATACCAAAGATTGATGAAACCATTGTTACAATTCTTCCGATTGTTGTTATTGGATAAATATCTCCGTAACCAACGGTTGTGAGAGAAACAGTTGCCCAATAAATTGCATCAAAGAATGAATTGAACGAATCGGGTTCAACATTAAAAATAACAAGAGCTGCAATAAGTATGTATGCAACGGCAAGGGTGCCGACAGCAATCAACGATTCTTTTGAACGTTTTAAAACATTGACTATAATTGCAACACTTCTTGAATATCTCAATGCTTTAAAAACTCTGAATACTCTGAATGCTTTAATCATTCTCAAAACACGAAGAACTTTAAATCCGCTGTTTATTATAGTCAGCGAAGGAAGAATAGAAACTAAATCTATTATCGCCATCAGAGAGAACGGA
>JAZNHM010000152.1:0-14525 GCA_045576955.1 Acutalibacteraceae bacterium
ACCATTTTTCACAAAAAGGCAATTATTGTAATAAAAAATATACAAAAACTTAATAAATATCAATAAATATTAAAATTTACTCTTTATATTTTTGAAAATATGTGTTAAAATGTACTCTAATCATTTTATTTGTAATAAACTATACACCGAAAAGGAGAGATTTGGATGTATGTTGCTATAATGGGCTACGGCGTAGTCGGCTCCGGCGTTGCTGCTTTGCTCAATAAAAATCACGACCACATCGTTAAAAAAAGTCTTCAGAGTGATATGCAGCTCAAGTATATTCTTGACAGACGCACCTTCCCCGGCGACCCCTATGAGCATCTTCTTATCACCGATTTTTCAAAAATCGTTGAGGATGACGAAGTAGGCATCGTTGTTGAAACAATGGGCGGTCTTCATCCCGCATACGAATATGTGCTTGCAAGCCTCAAGGCAGGCAAGAATGTTGTAACCTCAAACAAAGAGCTTGTTGCCGCAAAGGGCTGTGAGCTTCTCAAGGTTGCTGACGAAAACAACGTCAACTTCCTCTTTGAGGCAAGCGTAGGCGGCGGTATTCCCATCATCCGTCCCATCAGCCAGTGCCTTGCCGCAAACGATATCGACGAAATCGCAGGTATCCTCAACGGCACAACAAACTTTATTCTTACAAAAATGATTACCGACGGCATGACCTTCGACGAAGCTCTTCTTCTTGCTCAGAAAAACGGCTACGCAGAACGTGATCCGTCCGCAGATGTTGACGGCTTTGACGCTTGCAGAAAAATCTGCATCCTTGCAGCTCTCTGCTTCGGAAAGCACGTTTATCCCGATGCTGTTTACACCGAAGGAATTCGCAAAATTACTCTTGCAGACGTTGAATATGCACGTGCGTGGGGCGGCGTAATCAAGCTTATTGCAAAAGCAAAGAAGCTTGAAGACGGCAGAGTTTCCGTTATGGTTTCCCCCGCTTTTATTCAGAATCACAGCCAGCTTGCTTCCGTTGACGATGTTTTCAATGCAATTCTCGTTCGCGGCGATGCTATCGGCGATGTTGTATTCTATGGTAAGGGTGCAGGAAAGATGCCTACCGCAAGCGCCGTTGTTGCAGACGTTATCGACTGCGCAAGACATATGGAACGCAAAAAGTTCTTCGGCTGGCAGGACAGCGAGGACGGCTATGTTGCAGATTATCTTGAAACAGAAAACACTTTCTACATCAGAGCAACAACCGAAAACGCAGCTGCTGCAGTTGCAAAGTTCACAGAGCTTTTTGGCGAAATCAGCCTTCTTCCCCGTCAGGATGCTCCCGAGGGTGAATTCGCTTTCACAACAAAATCAATTTCGGAAAAAGACCTTGCTGAAAAACTTGCTCTTGTCAGCGGTGCAAGCGTTGAATCCGTTATCAGAATCACAAATTATTAATCGTTAATTATTTACTCTTATAGGAGGATATTATGGCTTTAATTGTTCAGAAGTTCGGCGGCAGCTCCGTTGCGAATGCCGAAAGAGTGATGAACGTTGCAAGAATCGTTACTGACACATATAAGGAAGGCAACGACGTTGTTGTTGTTGTTTCCGCTCAGGGCGATACAACTGACGACCTCATCGCAAAAGCTCAGGAAATCAATCCCCAGGCTTCAAAAAGAGAAATGGATATGCTCCTCGCATCAGGCGAGCAGATTTCAATTTCGCTCCTTGCCATGGCTATCGAAAGCCTTGGCTACCCCGCTTGCTCACTCCTCGGTTGGCAGGCAGGATTCTCAACCAACTCCGTTTACGGCTCTGCAAGAATCAAGAAAGTCAGCGCAGACCGCATCAAGATGGAACTCGCGAAGAAAAACATCGTTGTTGTTGCAGGCTTCCAGGGTCTCAACAAATATGATGATATAACAACCCTCGGCAGAGGCGGTTCAGACACAAGCGCAGTTGCAATCGCTGCTGCAATGCACGCAGACCGCTGCCAGATTTACACCGACGTTGAAGGCGTTTACACAGCCGACCCCAGAAAAATCAAAAACGCACAGAAGCTCAATGAAATCACATATGATGAAATGCTTGAGCTTGCAACTCTCGGCGCACAGGTTCTCAACAACCGTTCGGTTGAAATGGCTAAGAAATATAATGTTAAGCTTGAGGTGCTTTCAAGCCTTGTGCGCGCACCCGGCACAATTGTCAAGGAGGTAGCAGATATGGAAAAAATGCTCGTTAGAGGTGTAACCAAAGATACAGACGTTGCACGTGTTTCAATAATCGGTGTTCCCAACGTTCCCGGAATCGCTTATAAAATCTTCGGCAAGCTTGCCGCAAAGAATATTAATATTGATATTATCCTTCAGTCAGTCGGCAGAGGCGACACAAAGGATATTGCTTTCACAACAACAAAGGCAAATCTTAATGATACCGTTGAAACTCTCAAGTCTCTTGACCTTCTCAGCGGTCTTGAAATCGTTTGCGACACAGATGTTGCAAAGGTTTCGGTTGTTGGCGCAGGTATGGAATCACATCCCGGTATCGCTGCAAAGATGTTTGAAGCACTCTTTGAGACCGACGTTAACATCCAGATGATCGCAACAAGCGAAATCAAGATTTCCGTTCTCATCGACGTTAACGATGCAGACAAGGCTGTTGCAGCTATTCACAATGCATTTATTCCCGAACTCAGCTGATTATATTTAATGTATAAAAAAGAGAGATGCTCGTGTGAGCATCTCTTCTTTTTATTGCTTTTTTGTTTATACTCCGTAATAAAACGCATCGTCAACGCTTATTTCATAAACATCCGAAAGGATTTTACCGACTGCCGTTTTCATTTCTTCACCATCAATAAAACAAAGGTTAAGGGTAGAAATAAGCACACTTGCAAGCGTTGCGGTTTCGCAGAATCCGTTTTCTTTAAGGAATACGGGTGCACCGTAAACGTCGGTTTTAATATAATTGACCGAAATTTTATCGAATCCTATAAACTCTTTGATGATATCGGGGTTAGTGTCAATATATTCCGCTCTCGCAACGATAACACTCTGAGCGAGAGGAGTTTCGCTGATTTTATTCCACTCGTCATTTAAGCTGAGCGCTTTTCTGTAAGATTTTTGATTGTTGAGAACCTTTGCGGCATAAGGCTCGGGAAGAATACATATTCTCGATTCTCCGCCGGAGGTAAGCTCTGCAACCTCTTTATCGGTTGCCTTGAATTCAAGCTGGATGTCTTTTTCGGGGTCGATGCCGTTCTGAGCAAAAATATAGTTTATAGCCTGCTCAAAAGCTGTTCCTTTATATGCGGCATAAACGGTTTTTCCCTTAAGGTTGCTTATGCTCTGAATCTTTTCTCCGTTTTCAAGAACGTAGTAGAATCCGAGACCGGTAACGGCAAGAAGCTTGATTGCACCGTTTGTTTCGTTATAAAGCTTTGCAGCTTCGGATACGGAAAGAGTTCCGATATCCGCAGTGCCTGCTTTGAGTTTTGAAACAACTTCGTCTGCACCGGCAAGAAATTCGGTTTCGTAATTATATGCTCTGTCAACCGAGAATTTTGTAACACCGAATCCTATTGCACCGTCAACGGCGGCAATCTTTGTTTTTGTTTCTCTGATATAGCTTGAATATGCTTCGGTGATATCCTCTGTTACCTCAGGTGTTTCGGGATTTTCGCCGCAGGATACCAATCCAAAAAGCATAACAACGGCAAGAATTGCGGCAGTTACTCTCTTTATATTTTTCAAATAACTCAGTCCTTTCTTAAGCGTTTTCCGCAGAAATATTATACAATTCATCCTTATTATTGTCAACATCATTGAGAATGCCGTTGAGATATTCCGCAATCACGCCATCTGCAGCTTTCTGAATTATATAATATCTGTTTGAATATTTATCCTTGACGGCAGAGGTTGTACCGTCGTCGGAAACAGTTATTTTAACAGGCTTTGAGAGAGAATAAAAATTTCCATTACCCTCAAATGCATACTGAACAGCGGTCAAATCCCAACTGTCGCGCAGAAGAGGCGGCTCTTTTTTGCCGAGATAATTTTTGTAGCAGTCATAAACGGGGTTATCATTTTCCGGCACTTCTGTAAATCCCGTCATAATTCCGTGACCAATCTCAAAACCCGAACAGGCAATGACATTTTTGAAATTCTCAAAAACATATGATGCCGCTTTAACATCGCACTCAATGTTGAATTCCTTGCCCGACGGAAATTTGCCCGCCATTGCAACGATTGAATTCACCTTTGCGTTGAAAAGCTTCGGCTCTTTTTCAAGGATTTCCGCGATATTCGTAAGCGGGCCGACGGAAATGACCGTCACCGAATCATCCTCAACCTTTGAGAGGATTTTTTTATAGAATTCTGCAGACGGACTGACATTTTTTGATTTCACATCATATTTTTTTGCAAGAGGTTTGTTATATTTATCGCCGTCGGGAAGAACTTCATATCCGGTATGCTCTCCGAGAGGTATATCGAGTCCGAAACGCTTTGAAAGAACGGCAAGTGCCTCTGTACCGTATTTATTGGAAGTGCAGTTTGCCGCACCGAGAATTTTTACGTCGTATTTCTGCGCCATTTTTGCCATAACCGCAAATGCGCCTGCATCGTCGCAGTCGGGGCCGATATCCGAATCAAAAATGACGTATCTTCTGCTTTCTTTAACGGGTTCAAACGGCAGTTTGCCGTATTCATCCTCTTTTTTCTTGGATTTCATCGCATATCGTACAACCCACACAATCAGCGCAACGGGCAGAATGAATGCGGCGATTGTTGCAAGCTTCTGCATCGGCACATAGTCATAAAGCCCGTCACCGAGAATTGTAAAAAGAATAACTCGCGGCAGAATTCCGCCGAGCGAAAGAAGAAGATAAGGCAGATATCTCATTCTGACCGCACCAAGAAAAAGACTGACGATATCAATCGGGAACACGGGAAGTACACGGATTGCAAAAATAGCGGAAAGTCTGTTTTTGCCGTGAAGCTCAAGGATTTTGTCGCCGTATTTTATTTTTTTGAGCTTGTTGACAACATATGGTCCGCCCATAATGATGCCGAAAAGATATGTTGCGGAAACTTCAATCAGAATTCCGACAGCGTTGATAAGAATTGCCCAATGAGTCGGGAACGCAAGACCCACGGCAATATAAATCAGCGACGCGGGCACAACAAACACCAGCGACTTGAGCAGATAAATTCCGAGTATTGCCGCAACAGCTGCAACAACACCCGAGCTTGCCTCAACAAGCGCACGGATATCAATATTCTTAAAATCATCATATTTCCAGATGATAAGTGCAATAATCATAACGGAAACAACGATTCTCACCGCAAGACCGATTGCGTGTGAACCTCTGAGCAGTTTTTCTTTCATCCGAATACCTTCCTTGTAAAAATCCAATAATATATATCATAATACTATTTTCTGCGGTGTAAAGCAAGAAAAACAATATGTTTACAAAATTTTAGTAGACATTGATAAACTAATGTGATATATTATTATAGTATATCGTTTCTGAAAAGGAGGGATGGTTCAAATGATGACTGCGAAAGAGAAAATAGAACGTGCCACGGCATCAGTGGCATTTGACGGTATTTATAAATACGTCAAAAAGAACCCCGAAGAAAACATAATAAAGCTCATCGACCTTGCCCAAAAGCTTATGGGCGGTGCTTTCCCCGAAAAGAATTTCGATTCGTTCCGAAAAGCAATAACCGATAAAGACAACGTGTGGCATACCTTTGCAATGAACATCATCAATAATTGCGACGGCGACGTCATCAAAAAAATGCTCCTTGCTCTCGGTCTTGGTGCAGGTGTAAACGGCACCAAAGCTGTCAGAGCGAACAGGGAAAAATATAAATGCAACATCCCTTTCATTATGCTTTTTGACCCCACAAGTGCCTGCAACCTCAAGTGCAAAGGCTGCTGGTCCGCCGAATACGGCCACAAATCCAACCTCAGCCTCGATGAAATGAGAAGCATCGTCAACCAGGGAACCGAACTCGGCACCCATCTTTATATGCTTACCGGCGGCGAGCCTCTTATAAAGAAAAAAGAAGTTCTCACTCTTTGCCGCGAGAATCCCGACTGCGCATTCCTTGCTTACACCAACGCAACCCTCATCGATCAGGCATTCTGCGACGAGATGAAGGAAGTCGGCAACCTCACTCTTGCCCTCAGCATCGAAGGTACCGAGGAAAGCAACGACTACCGCAGAGGCGACGGTGCATACAAAACAACAATCGAAGCAATGGAGCTTCTTAAAAAGAACGGCTTGCTTTACGGCATTTCCGTTTGCTATACCAGCAAAAACATCCCTGCTGTCACGAGTGACGAATTCCTTGACCTGATGGTTGAAAAGGGTGCAATTTTCGGACTGTATTTCAACTATATGCCTGTCGGAAAGGATGCGGTTGTTGACCTCATCCCCACTCCCGAGCAGAGAGTTTATATGTATAAATGGCTCCGCAAGGTCAGAAACGGCAAAAGCGGCAAGCCTATGTTCATTATGGATTTCCAGAATGATGCGGAATACGTCGGCGGATGCATCGCAGGCGGCAGAAACTATTTCCACATCAATTCTGAGGGCGATATGGAGCCTTGCGTTTTCATTCATTATTCAGATTCAAACATCAGGAATAAAACGATTGTTGAAGGACTCAAAAGCCCTCTTTTCCAGGCTTACTACCGCAATCAGCCGTTCAACGACAACCATCTCAGACCTTGCCCGATGCTTGAAAATCCCGAGTGTCTGAGAAAAATCATCGCAGAAACGGGCGCAAAGTCAACTGACCTCATTGAACCCGAAAGCGCAGAAACGCTCTGTGCAAAGTGCGATAAATTTGCGGCAGCGTGGAAGCCCGTTGCCGATGAGCTGTGGAATTCAACCGCTCATCCCAATCCCAAAACTCAGTATTACCGCGATACTCCCGAAGGCAAAAAAGAGCTTGACGGCAAGAAATAACTGTGGTAAACTGTCTTTACAAGTTAATAATCTTTAGGGGTGCTGATACTAAATTCGGCTGAGATTATACCCTCAAACCTGATCCCGGTAATGCGGGCGTAGGAAAAGGACTCAAAGCAGTAATGCACCCGATACATATCCGTATCGGGTTTTTTATTTCTGCTGCCCCTTTCAAAAAGAAAGGAAAGATCACTATGCAAAAAAACATCGGAAAAACCCACACACTCGCCGAAAGCGCAATTATGGTTGCCCTTTCAATCGCAATTTTCCTTGTTTCGGACCTGATTCCCTGGCCGTTTCTCATTTACGGCGGAAGCTTCAGCCTTTTCGGTCAGGTGCCGATTATTATCGTTTCTTACCGCCACGGTATCAAGAACGGTCTGACCGCTTCGCTTACCCTTGCGATATTTGAAATGATAATGGGATACAAAAATTTTGTTTATGTCACGGGACTTGCGGCTTACCTTACCGTTGCCCTTGCTGACTACATCGTTGCCTTTGGCTGCCTTGGCCTCGGCGGAATGTTCAAGGGCAGATTCGGTAAAAAACAATCAACAGAGCTTGCTCTGGGCGGCACAGTTGTGTGCATAATCAGGTTTGTCTGCCACTACATCAGCGGTGTCACCATTTGGAAAGGCTATTGCCCCGAAGGAATGGCGGTTGAACTTTATTCGCTTTTATATAACGGCTCATATATGACGGTTGAACTGATTCTGACCGTTATCGGACTCATCGCCGTGGGCAAATTCATTAATCTTGATAAGAAAAAATTGGTATAAAAACCCGCTGTATCCGAATCGGATACAGCGGTCATTTTTAATTATCAGTCGTCGCAATCGTCGCAGCAGTCACAGTCGCAATCGATTTCGAACTCAAGAAGCTCGTTGCACTTGGGGCAATTGATGCTTCCTTCTTCAAGAATATCTCTGTCAACGCAGATTACTTCGCCACAGCTGGGGCATTCAACGTCGTAATATTCTTCCTCGTCATCGTCGCAGCAATCGTCGCAGCAACAATCATCGAGATCTTCATAAACATAGCCTTCAAGCTCGTCAAGATCCTCATCAACAGCATCAAGCTGCTCGCTGAGGAGATCCATACCGTCCTCAAGATCGCTTACGGAAAGAGCGATATCATCGAGAACATCCATCATAGCCTTGATAATCTTGGTTTCGGGCTTTGCTTCGTCAAGAGCAAGACCTTCTGCAAGACCCTTGAGGTATGCAACCTTTTCAGTAATGGTCATTTCTTTGTCCTCCGTTTAAATTATTTTATGCAATTAATTATGCACGGCTGAGATATTCGCCTGTGCGAGTATCAACAACAATCATTTCGCCCTCGTCGATGAAGAGAGGAACCTTAACCTCTGCGCCGGTTTCAAGAGTTGCGGGCTTTGTTGCGTTAGTAGCTGTGTTGCCTGCAAAGCCGGGATCGGTCTTTGTTACCTGAAGTGTAACTGAGTTGGGGGGTTCAACACCGAAAACGCTGCCCTTGTATGAAAGAACACGGCAGGTTTCGTTTTCCTTAACGAACTTGAAGTTCTCGGGAAGTGTGTCTTTGCCGATGGGAACCATATCATAGGTTTCGGGGTCCATGAAATAGTAAAGACCGCCGTCCTCATATGAATATTCCATTTCCTTGCGCTCGATGTAAGCGGTGGGGAACTTATCTGTGGGGTTGAAAGTACGCTCAACAACAGCACCGCCGATAACGTTTCTGATCTTTGTTCTTACGAAAGCTGCGCCTTTGCCGGGCTTAACGTGCTGGAATTCGATAATCTGATAGACCTGACCTTCCATTTCGAAGGTTACGCCGTTTCTGAAATCGCCTGCTGATACCATAAAAATATTTCTCCTTATAATTGTTTATATGTTTTCTCAATTATTTTATACTATTCATCTTTATTTTTCAAGTCTTTTTTAATATTTATCGCTTGACTTTTAAAGAATTATAAGATTTTTCGGGGATTTGGTAAGATTTTCGAATCCGTTTTCGGTAATAAATGCCATATCCTCTATTCTCACACCGAATTCTGACGGAAGATAAATGCCGGGCTCAACCGTCACAACATCGCCAATCTGAAGAATACTTTTGCTTTTCGGCGACACTCTCGGTGCCTCGTGGATTTCAATTCCGACCCCGTGACCCGTACCGTGACCGAAAAACTGACCGTAGCCCGCATTTTTTATAACATCTCTTGCGGCGGCATCGGCATCCTTGCACGAAACACCGGCTTTGAGGATTTCAATGCTCTTTTTCTGCGCTGTAAGGACTGTTTCATATACCTCTGTCTGTTTTGAAGAAACTTCGCCGACAGCAACGGTTCTTGTCATATCGCTGTGATATCCGCCAACAACCGCACCGTAATCAAGAGTTATAAAATCGCCTTTTTCAACTTTTTTATCACCCGGCACGCCGTGAGGCATTGAGGAATTTTTGCCGCTGACGGCAATTGTTTCAAACGAAACGCATTCCGCGCCGTTTTTCAGCATAAAGAAATCGAGAGTCAGGGCAATTTCACGCTCCGTAATGCCCTCTTTGATGAATCCGAGGATATGCTCAAACGCATCCTCTGCTATCGACTGGGCAGCAAGGATTTTATTTTTCTCATCCTCGCTTTTTATGCGACGTAAGGCGTTAATCATACCGTCTGCTTTTTCGGCTGTACATTCGCAGTCAAGCGATTTTTTTATCTCCGAAAACGCTGCAACGCTGAGCTTTTCCGCCTCTGTATAAACGTTTTTTACTCCAAGCTTTGCCGCATATGCAGGTATCTGCTCCGATGATGAGGTAAGAAGCACGATTTCATCGCATCCTCGGGCGGTGTTTTGAGCCGCCTCAATATAACGGCTGTCAACAAACAGAACCGCATCGGTTTTTGTTATAAGCAGATAGCCGTCGCTCGATGGGAAATCGGTCAGATATCTTCTGTTTTCAGGCGAAACAACAAGAATCGCCTCGCCGTCATTTAACTGTAATTTTAATTTATCCATAAATATCTCCACAAAAAGATGTACTGCCGAATGTGTGCAGCATTCGGCAGTACGTTGGGGAAAGAGAAAATAAAAATGAAAAAAGAAGTTGTCAAATCCTAAGATAACAATACACTTTTGCTATCTATTTGTATAATATTGTACTATTACGTTGGTGTTATTGTGAAAATGTTAACAAATTGTAAACAAACTTCTATTTTCTTCTTTTCCCGCTTTACTGCTCAAGGAATGCTTTAAATCCTTTATATGCCATATAAACATCAAGCTTTGAAACAACTTCAAACGGAGCGTGCATCGAAAGAACGGGAACGCCGACGTCTACAACTTCTACGCCGAGGTTTGCAACATATTTAGCAACGGTTCCTCCGCCGCCCTCGTCAACCTTGCCGAGTTCACCCGTCTGCCACGCAACCTTTGCGCTGTCAAAAATATTTCTCAACTTTGCGACGAACTCTGCATTTGCATCGTTTGTGCCGCTCTTACCTCTTGAACCCGTATACTTTGTAACAACGATACCCTTATTGAGGAATGCAGCATTCTTTCGGTCATGAACAGAAGGATAAATCGGGTCAAAGCCTGCATTGACATCTGCCGAAAGACATTCGGATACTCTGAGCACATCTCTGCCCTCAAGACCCTGAGTTCTTGCGATATCCGCAATAAAATGCTTAAGGAACGCTGAGTGCAGACCCGTATTACCGTCCGAGCCGACTTCTTCTTTATCGGTGATAACGGTTACGCTTGTATAATCGGGTGTTTTTGCCTCGAATGCGGCAATGATTGAGGGGTAAGCGCACACTCTGTCATCGTGACCGTATGAGCCTATCATACTGCGGTCAAAGCCGATATCCGCCGCCTTGAATGCGGGAACCATTTCAAGCTCTGCCGAAAGAAAATCCGCTTCAACAATACCGTATTTTTCGTTGATGAGCTTCATAATGTTGAGCTTCACCATCTCGCTTCCCTTATCGGCAGCAAAGGGTCTGCTTCCGACAAGAATATTGAGATTTTCGCCCTCGATTGCCTCGTCAAGAGGTCTTGAAGCCAGCTTTTTGTCGAGATGGGGAAGAAGGTCGGTAACAACAAAAATCGGATCGCCCTCATCCTCGCCAAGCTTTATATTGACACTGCTTCCGTCACGTTTGAAAACAATGCCGTGAAGCGCAAGAGGAATTGCTGTCCACTGATATTTTTTGATTCCGCCGTAATAGTGAGTTTTGAAGTATGCAAGTTCAGAATCCTCGTAAAGTGGATTGGGCTTGAGGTCGAGTCTGGGTGAATCGATATGCGATGCAACGATTTTTGCGCCGTATTCAAGACCCTTTTTGCCGAATGTGCAGAGAATGAGTGCTTTGGAACGGATGTCATAATAGACCTTATCCCCTGCCTTGTAGCTTGCCTTGGGGTTGAATTCAACATAACCTTCTTTTATTGCAAGCTCCTTTGTGTAAGCAGCTGCTTCGCGCTCTGTTTTACAAGCATCAAGGTATTTTTTATAACCCTCACAGAATTCATCCGCAACGGCAACCTCGTTTTCTTCGCAGGTATAAACAGCGTGCTCCTGATTTGCAAAAAGTTCTTCCTTTAAAATTTCTGCCTGAGTTTTTTCGCTCATTTCATTCATCCTTTACTTATATAAATTGTTGTATATATTCAAAGCTTTGTTGACTTTTTTAACATAGTGCGCCGTTTCGGAAATCGGAATTTCGCTCAGTGTTTTGCCGTCAGGCGATATTTCTTTATCCTCCAGCCATCCGATTATCCTGCCTCTGCCTGCGTGATAGGCGGCAAGAGCAGTATCGGTATTGCCGAATTCATTGATCAGATAACTGAGAAAAAACGTACCGTATTTTATTGATGTTTCGGGGTCATGCAGACTCAGAATTTCATTTTCCTCGCCGAGCTTTTGCCTGAGCCACTCAAACGTTTCGGGTGTTATCTGAGTCAGACCAACCGCATCCGCATAAGAAACGGCATCGGGGTTAAACGAACTTTCAGTTTTTATTACCGCATAGACAAGCTTAGGGTCAACACCGTATTCGGCGCTGTACTTCTCAACATACTCGGTATATTTCATCGGGTAAAGCGTTTTCATAACAGTTTTGCCCGTTACCGAAAATGCCGCAAAAAGCACAGCGGCGGAAACAATAATTATAAAGATTGATTTTATTCTGGGGTTAATTGCCATATATTCCCTTCATCAACTCTGCAATCTGTGCCTCGATATCCGCACCGTTATTATTAATAATGATATCCGATTTTTCGGTGTAATATTCCGCAGACGGCTGTGCATTTATGCGGAGTTTTGCATCGGATTCCGTAATCGAATCACGTTTCATTATTCTTTCAAGGCGGATTTTTTCATCAGCAACAACGCAGATATTCTTTTTGCAGACCGCAACGAGCGGACTGTCATAGAGAAGCGCCGCATCAATAACCGCCGCCTTTGCGCCGTCTTTTTTGGCGGTATGAATTTCTTCAATCGCAAGGCGTGTTATTTCGGGGTGGGTAATTGCGCTGAGCGCCGCAGTTCCCTCGGGCGTTGCAAAAGCTCTTCTCGCAAGCTCTCGTCTGTTGAGTGTGCTGTCAATTATGATATCCGCACCGAATCGTTCGCAGAGCATTGCAATGACCTCAGGATTTTCAACGGCTTTTCTCGCAAGGATATCCGTATCAACTATGTGACATCCTTTTTCGGCAAGCAGTTTTCCGACGGTGGTTTTACCCGCACCCGTCTGACCCGTCAGGCCAAAAACAGGAATCCCGAATTCAAGGTCGATAACTCTGAAAGCGGCGGAGCGAAGAAGTCGGTTATAAACCGCAAGACCGACTCCGCTTGAAGTCGGGCAGCGTACGAATGCCTTTTTGCATCCGATTGCATCAACCTCACGCAGAGCATCAAAAATTTTGTGTGCCTGCGAAATGTCGTCGTTTTCTTTTCCGTATTCAATATATTTTTCGAAATGTTTTCCTTCACCCTCAAAACATACGGCACAAACCGTTTCCTTGTGGGCAAGAAGGAATTTTTTATAGTTTTCAAAGCTGCCTTTGATTATCGTCACCTGAGCAGCGGGCGCATAATGCTTATACTTCATACCCGGCGACTCAGCCTTTTCGCCCTCACGGAGTTTTTCAAAAACAGCGGGCGAAATCTGAATTGCTCCGAGTACATCCTCAAGCTGCTCGGGAGTGATTCCGCCGGGGCGCAGAAGAGTCGGGGGGGTGGTTGCAAGAGTCACAACCGTTGACTCAACGCCAACCTCGCTTTCTCCACCGTCAACAACGGCATCGATTTTGCCGTCAAGATCCTCTATAACGTGAGCTGCTCTGGTGGGGCTGGGTTTGCCCGATGCATTCGCACTCGGCGCAGCAAGCGGCAGACCCGATTTCTCAATTATTTCCCTTGCGCATTCGTGGGACGGCATTCGGATTGCAACCGTATCAAGCCCTGCGCTGACCTCATCGGGAATGAGCGGGGATTTTTTCATTATCACCGTCAATGGACCGGGCCAATATTTTTTTGCAAGGTCATAGAGCCTTTCGTCAACCTTTTCAACAAGAGGCCCAATCTCTTCAAGCGACGCAACGTGCACTATCAGCGGATTATCCTGCGGTCTGCCCTTGGCAATGAAAATTTTCTTTACCGCATCGCCGTCAAGCGCATTCGCCGCAAGACCGTAGACCGTCTCGGTGGGTATGGCAACAAGACCGCCGTTTTTTAATATCTCGGCAGCCTTGTCTATGGAGTTTTTTTCATTGGATTGTAAATAAAGTGTTTTCATTTTTACTCACTTTTTAACTTCTCCGCTGTATCAGCAGTTATCAAAGCGTCAATAATCTCATCAAGGTCACCGTTGAGGATTGCCTCAATCTTATAAAGGGTAAGATTGATTCGATGGTCGCTGACTCTGCCTTGCGGATAGTTATATGTCCTTATTCTTTCACTTCTGTCGCCCGTGCCGACCTGAGCTTTTCGCTCGCCCGCAATGGCATCGTGCTGTTTTTCTCTTTCAGCCTCAAGAATCTTTGAGCGGAGAATCTTCATCGCTCTGTCTTTATTCTTGTGCTGACTGCGTTCATCCTGACACTCGACAACCGTACCCGTCGGAATATGGGTGATACGGATTGCACTTTCGGTTTTATTGACGTGCTGACCGCCTGCACCGCCCGAACGGTAGGTGTCTATCTGCAAATCGGCGGGGTTGATTTCAATATCAACTTCTTCCGCTTCGGGAAGAACGGCAACCGTGACGGTTGAGGTATGGATTCTGCCCTGACTTTCGGTTTCGGGCACACGCTGAACACGGTGAACACCGCTTTCGAATTTGAAGCGCGAATATGCACCCTCGCCCTCAATCATAAAGCTGATTTCCTTGAATCCTCCGAGCTCCGTGGGGTTGGAATTGAGAATTTCACTCTTCCATCCCTTTGCTTCGCCGTACATTGAGTACATTCTGTAGAGTACGCCTGCAAAAAGCGAAGCCTCTTCGCCGCCTGCACCGCCTCGGATTTCCACAATAACGTTTTTATAATCGTTGGGGTCACGGGGCAGAAGCAGAATCTTCAGCTCTTCGCCGTAAACGGCAGCCTTTTCTCTGGAT
>JAZNHM010000153.1:0-4176 GCA_045576955.1 Acutalibacteraceae bacterium
CAGGAAAACCATATCATTGCGCCCGAAACCGTAAGACCGATCACTGCGCCGTAAATCAGCGATTCAAGCGTGATGCTGTTGCCGATAAGATTCTGCTCAATAACGGTAACTCCGAAGTGGTTATATGTGCTGTAATACAAAGCAAATGCGGCAGTCAAAGGTAATAATACAGCATCAAAAACAACTGCTTTGATTCTATTTCTTTTGATGCTGTATGCAACAGCACTCAAAAAAGAAATAATCAGAAAAACGGGATGTTTGAAGTACAGCATACCGTACATTACAAATACATAATAAATCAGATTTATCGCAGGATGGCAATGTTCAAATCCCATTTTAGCCCTCCATCATTCCGTGTTTTTGCTTCACTCTGTCAAGCTTTTCGAGGAGCGGTCTGCCGAAAAGGAACATCATAAGTGCGGTGCAGATTCCTTGACTGACATTCACGGGGAACCCCGATGCGAGAGATGCTGTTATTGTTGAAATATTGATTTCGGGCATCATAATGAAAATATGTGATGTATCGAGCAGAGGCCCAATCCAAAGCACAACTGCAAGGAATCCGAATATTGCCATAACCAACGGCTTTTGCGGGATTTTATTCTTAATGAACACAAACCCCGCAAGCATTCCGCCTGCGCCGTAAGCCATCATCTGCCATGGCATATACGCACCTTGTCCGTAGAAAAAGTTACTTGCGAATGCCGTAATTGCACCGACAATGAACCCCGCTTCGGGTCCGAATGCGATGCCCGTGAGCATAATAATTGCAAATGCTGCTTTGAAATGGGGAATAGGAATTGCAACACGCCCGATAACCGCAAGCGCAATCATAACAGCCAGCACAACAAGTTCTCTTGCCTGCGGTTTTCTTTTTTCAAATATCATAAAAAACGGAACGGAAAGTTCGATAATGATGAGAACACCCGTTATGTAATAGCCTTTGCCGGAAAGTTTATCTCCGAGAAACAAGGTCAGAGGAATCAAAGCAAGAAACACGATGAGCATTGCGACGTTTGATTTTTTCATTGTGTTCCTCCTTTGTTTTTTCTGTATAGTTCAACAACATTTTCAGCCGTAACGGCATTTTTGAAAATGTGTTTGCTCATACGGTTTGCCGCCGTTGTGTAGAAACTGTTGCCGCCGAAGAATTTCTGAGGAGTTTCGGTTGTGAGCACTTGACCGTCGAAGAACATACTGATTCTGTCGGCATATTTTGCACAGAATTCAACGTCGTGCGACACCATCAGAATTGTTATGCCTTGCTCTTTCAATTTGTTGAGAATATCGGCAAACGTTTCTTTGAAGAAGCTGTCCATACCCTTTGTGGGTTCATCTAAAAGAAGAATTTTCGGCTCGGTGAGAAGAACTTTTGCGAGAGCAGCTCTCTGCTGTTCGCCACCCGACAAATCGTAGGGATGATTTGCGAGAAGTTCTGTAATTTGGCAGATTTCTGCAACTTCGATTACCTTGTTTTTGTCCTTTGTCATTTCTTCAAGATCTTCTCGGACAGTCTTTTTGACAAATAGACTTTTGGGGTCTTGAGGTAACATTGATACACAGTTTCTGAAAAGCTCACCAGATTTGAATTTATTGACGGCTTTGCCGAAAACCTTGATTTTGCCACGGTAAGGCTTACAGATTCCGCAGATTGCTTTCAACGTTGTAGATTTTCCCGCACCGTTTCCGCCGACTATTGCGGAAATACTTCCCGACGGAATATCCATACTGACACCTCTGAGAATATCGGGGGTGTCTTTTTCATATCTGAACCATAATTCTTTTAGCGACAATGCAGGATTTTCAATATCTTCTTCAATATTTCCGCAAGTAATTTCTTTGATTTCAGGTTCGGTTAAAAATTCTTTATTGAGCCACGCTCTGCCTTCTCTGACAGTCAGAGGACAGTCGCCGTTACCGTTTGCATTATAGAAAACACGAACGGGAGTCGGCATTGCGGTAAACATCGGGTTGTTCTGTTCATAAAGAAGTCTGCCGATATTTCTCGGAGTATCATCGGCAATGATTTTGCTCGAATCCATAACAATTGCTCTGTCGGCATAAGGAAAAATATCCTCAAGACGGTGTTCGGTTATGATAACCGTTGTGCCGAGTTCGGTGTTGATTTTTCGAACGGTGTTCAGAAAATCCGATGCGGCAATGGGGTCAAGCTGACTTGTCGGTTCATCGAGAATAAGAACTTCGGGCTGCATTGCCATAATCGAAGCAAGGTTGAGAAGCTGTTTCTGACCGCCCGAAAGAACGGCAACATCTCGGTGAAACCAATCCTGAATACCGAAGTAACAAGCCATTTCCGCAACACGGGAACGCATGGTTTTTTGGTCACAACCCAAACTTTCAAGACCGAACGCAAGCTCGTGCCATACTTTATCCGTCACAATCTGGTCATCGGGATTCTGCATCACATAACCGATTTTTGCAGATTGGTCACGGTTGTTGACATCTTTCAAAGCAATTCCGTTAAAATATATTTCACCCGTTCTTTTTCCGTGAGGTGTGAGAACGGTTTTCAGATGTCGGAGAAGTGTTGTTTTTCCGCTTCCCGATTTGCCGCAGAGAACGATATATTCGCCTTTTTCCATTTTAAGTGACACATTGTCGAGTGATTTTTTATCTTTTGAGGTCGGATATGAAAAACTCAGATTTTCAATTTTGAAATGTTCCATTGTATAACCTCCGTAACATTCAATATTGTCGGAATGAGAAGATAACTCAAATATGCGATGAATCCGATTATGTTAACACCTTTTATAGGTGTGATATTTCTTTCAGGCAGGAACTCTGCGTTCATTCCGCCGTTTGCGGCAAAAAACACAACAACGCCGAGCAAAACAAGCATTATCAAAACCAAAATCCAATCAGTTTTTGTCATACGGTAAACCATAAAGCTTGTCCGTTTTGCTGTGCCGTAGCCTCTTGAACGCATTGAATCGCTTGTTGTAATACTGCCTTCAAGCGCCCATGATGTGAGAACTCCGATAACGGTTATTCCCGAATTGAGTTTATCTTTAATCGATGATTTTTCTGCCGTTCCTTTGCCTATTGAACTTCTGGCACCGATAATCTGTTTTGCTTTTTGCAGAAGGTTCGGTATCATACGGAAAACCATGACGAGAAGTAACGACAATGACGGTACAAGATTGCAGAAAAGACAGGTGAATTTATCACCCGTCAGCACCTTGCCGTAGCATCCGAACCAAAGAAGCATCAGCACGAATGTTGCAGCAACCGCTATTCCGTAAATGAGAGCTTCAAGTGTGTACGGTCTGTCAAGATATGTAAAAAGAACCGTTACGCCTCTTGTGTTTACTATAGGGTTAAAAAGTGTTACGAATATGAAAAGCGGTATCATCAGCAGGATATTTTTTATTCCTTTTATGCCGTTGAGAAAAAAGTAATACACTCCGCTTGCAAAAACACCTGCAAGCAGATAAACGGGGTGCTGCAGAAGAACACCGAAGCAGATTGCTCCGATGAAAAACAACAGATTCACCGCAGGATGAAGTTTTGAGAATGAATCTTGTTTCATATTACTCCCATCGTTCTGCACCGACATCTTCACCGAGTCCGTTACAGGTGTAGCACCAAACGATTTTTTCACCGCCCGTTAAATAATAGCTTGAACAGCCGTAATTCGGGAACCATCCGTTCACTTTATACATCCATCCCGATTCGCTGCCGCAGTCGAACTCATAAAGATTATTAATTCCTTCGATATAATAACTGTCATACATAGGAGTCCAGCTGTATTCTATCGGAACGTTGTATTGTTTGCAGACTCTGTTCAGAACATCAAATACGGTTTCTCCCTCTTCAAATTCAACCGTTACTTCTCTGAGAATAACTCCGTCATCGGGAACATACGGTGCTTTTGCGGGATCAAGATTATCCATATTGTCAAGAACCGTATCGCATCTGATTGTGATTGTGCAGGTAAGCTTTTCTTTTGTTGTTTCAACAGGTTTTGTTGTGGTCGGTTTTGTAGTTGCAGGTTTAGTTGTGGTTACCGGATTGGTTGTGGTCGGTTTTGCGGTTGTGGGTTTGGTTGTAGTTGTAGCTTTGGGTCTTGTTGTTCTTTCATTATTTGTCTCAGACGTTGTTTCAGTAACAGTTGTTGATTCGGTTATGTAAACAGAGTAATCACGCCTTGTTGTG
>JAZNHM010000154.1:0-19208 GCA_045576955.1 Acutalibacteraceae bacterium
TGACTATTCACGATTTCGATATGGCTCGCTTCCTTGCAGGCAGCGAAGTAACAGAAGTTTACGCTAACGCAACCTGCCTTGTTGACCCCGCTATCGGTGAAGCAGGCGACGTTGATACCGCAGTTATCAGCCTCAAGTTTGAAAACGGCGCAGTAGGCGTTATCGATAACAGCAGACGTGCAGCATACGGCTACGACCAGAGAATCGAAGTCTTTGGCAGCAAGGGCGCTGCTGTTGCATCAAATGACACACCCACAAACGTTGTATTTATGGGTGAGGATGGTGTTGTTGCCGACAAGCCTCTTTATTTCTTCCTTGAAAGATATATGCAGTCATTCAGAGATGAAATGCTTCAGTTTGTTGAAGCTGTTATTGAAGATAAGGCTACTCCTACCACCGGTGAGGACGGTCTTAACTCAATCCTCGTTGCTCTTGCAGCAAAGAAATCTGTTGCTGAAGGCAGACCCGTTAAGCTTTCTGAAATGATGTAAAAAAATACAAAGCTCCGGTTTTTCCGGAGCTTTATTTAAGTATGGAGGAAAAACGGATGCTTATCAAAATTTTACTTATAATAGCCGGATTTATCGGTTTTATGCTTCTTTTAAATCTTTTTTTGATTGTTGTCGGCTTAATCGGTTCGGTTACACTCATCAAGGAAAAGCCGTATAAGGGAAGGAAAAATCCCCTTATCAAAACCGACGGAAAGGCGGTTGTTGCCGCGCACCGTTCGGGCGCTATGATTGCACCCGAAAATACACTTATGGCGTTTCAGGCTTGTGCGGAAAGCAACGAATTTGAGGTTGAACTTTTTGAGTTTGATTTAAGAAGAACAAAAGACGGCAAATTAATCGTTGTTCATGATAAGACACTCGACAGAACAACCAACGCCTGCGAGTATTTCGGAGAGACAGATGTTTATGTTGAGAACAAAACATATGATGAAATCCGTCAGCTCAACCTTGGTGAAAATTATATGGATAAAGACGGAAATTATCCCTATCGCGGACTTCGCGGCGATGACATTCCCGATAATCTCCGTGCAGTTGATGTTGAAGAAATCTTTGATTATCTTGAAAGCAAGAAGAAATTCCTTTACAGCATCGACATCAAAAACGCCGGTGAGCTCGGTAAAATTGCTGCTGACGAATTCCACGAGATACTTAAAAAGCGCGGTATGCTCGATCAGGTTATTCAAGCAACATTCCATTATGAAATCTCAAAATATGTCGACAAAACACACCCCGATTTAATCCGTGGCGCTTGCAGACTTGAGTTCTTTCTTATGTATATTGCCGCTTCGCTCAATCTTCCCCTCAAAAAGGAATGGATTAAATTCAACGTACTTCAGGTTCCCGCAAATCAGTATGTGATTGTCAGACCCGCATCGAAAAGATTTGTTACATACGCCCACAACCTCGGTATCGCTGTTCAGTATTGGACGATTAACGATGCGGCAGAAATAAGACGCATCAACGATATCGGTGCAGACTGCATTATGTCTGACCTTCCCGACCTTTGCTACAAGGTAATCAAGGGTAAATAATATCGCTTTGCTTTAATGTCAATTCTGCATCGGACTGAGTTGAAAGCTTAACACTTTCAATGCTTGCAAAAATATTTTCATCGGATTTGATGCACGAATATCTGTACCATTGTGACGTGTAAAAATTCCACTTGTTTTTAAACAGATTTGGAATTATTTCTTCTGTATTCTCATTCGGTGCATAAACATTCAGTATTTTTCTAAAAATATAATCAAACGATTCTGCCTTGTTTGCATTATTGCTTGCGAGGCAGACTTTTTTTATGTTATCAGAATTATCAGTCAATAATTCGCAGACGTATCTGTCCCCGTTTTTACTGCTGAAAAAAACAATGAATCTTCCGTTATCGCTGAATGATTCTTCGATTGTAATTTCATCATTCATTACAGCCGAAAAACGTTCTGTAAATATAATCGGATTCATTTTTTCCTGAACCGTACACGCACTGAGAGCTATCATTACAGTTAATGCTGTAACCAAAATTTTTAATTTCATCTTTTCACCGTCAATATTTAATCTTTTTCTTTATATTTACAGCCGAAACCCCACCTAATGATGCGGAAATTACTGCAACTGCAATCAGAATAAATATTCCGTTGCCCGCAACACCCTTGTTCATTGTGAAAATTACAAGTGAGCATAGAAGCGAGTGAATGAATCCGCTTAAACCGCCGTAAAACATGCCCTTGACTTTTGTTATTCTTGCAACAGCGAATCCGCATATGAAGCCCGATAATGCACCGAGAACGATTGCAACGGGCAGATATAATGAACGGTCAGACGATGTTTTTAATGAAATCATTGCAAATGCACATATTGAAATAAAATATAAAATTGTTGAAGCAACAGAAGTTATTGCAATCGGCACAATCGGAAAACCTGATTTATCAGCTTTTGATGACTTCTGATTTTTTTGCATAAAAAAACTCCTCTCATACTACCGCTAATCAATAATATGAGAGGAATATAAATTTTATTCTGTTAATCAGTTGTCAAAAGTATCGTCCTTTTTCTTGGACTTCTTTCTCTTAGCCTTGCTGTTATCGGCAGCTTCTTCCATCTTTGCCTTCTTTTCAGCTTCAGCAGCTTCCTTTGCAGCCTGTCTTTCAGCTTCAGCCTTTTCGTTAGCTGTGTTGTTTGTTGAAACAGCCCAGCGAGCAATCTTCATCTTGTTTCTGTCAGCGCCTGTTTCGATGATGAGAGAATCTTCTTTAACGGTAACAACACGGCCCATAATGCCGCCGATGGTTGTGATTTCATCGCCAACCTGAATGCTGTCACGCATGTTCTGCTCTTCCTTCTGCTTTTTCTTCTGGGGTCTGATCATAACAAAGTACATAACGCCGAAAAGAGCAGCCATCATAATAACCATTGACATAGGATTCTGCTGGCCTGCAGCACCGCCTGCTGCGGCACCTGTACCGCCCATCTGGGCCAAAAGTGAAATAAAGTTCATTTGAGTAACCTCCAAAACATAATGCAAATATTATACAATATTAATTCAAAATATGCAATAGTAATTTAAAATAATTTTTGAATCGGCAAATTATATTCTTGTATCAAGCAAATCAACGTATTTTGCTCTGTATTCTTCGAATGTGCCGTTATCGATTGCGTCACGGATTTCCTGCATAAGCATATTATAGAAATGCAGATTATGCATAACGCAAAGGCGCATCGCAAGCATTTCTTTAGCCTTGAAAAGATGCCTGATATATGCTCTTGAAAAACTCTTGCACGCAGGGCAATCGCACTCAGGGTCAATCGGTAAAGAATCGCGCTCATACTTTTTGTTGTTGAGATTGATGATACCTTGCTTTGTGAAAAGATGCCCGTGCCTTGCGTTTCGGCTTGGCATAACGCAGTCAAAAAGGTCAACGCCTCTGTAAACCGCCTCAATAATGTTGCCGGGAGTACCGACACCCATAAGATAACGTATTTTATCTGCAGGCATATGAGGTTCAACGGCAGAAATGATGCGATACATATCCTCTTTCGGCTCACCGACTGCAAGTCCGCCGATTGCATAGCCGTCAAGGTCGAGCTTTGCAATTTCTTTCATATGTTCAATTCGTAAATCATCGAAAGTACAGCCTTGGTTTATGCCAAACAGAAGCTGATTTTTGTTGATTGTATCGGGAAGTGAATTGAGTCTTTTCATTTCTTCCTTGCAACGGATAAGCCAGCGTGTTGTTCTTTCACAGGACTGTTTTGAATATTCATATTTTGCGGGGTTTTCAACACATTCATCGAATGCCATTGCAATTGTTGAGCCGAGATTTGACTGGATTCTCATACTCTCTTCGGGACCCATAAATATATGCTTTCCGTCAACGTGTGACTGAAAATAAACGCCCTCTTCCTTTATTTTTCTTAATGAAGAAAGTGAGAAAACCTGAAATCCGCCGCTGTCGGTAAGAATTGGCCCGTCCCAAGCGGTGAATTTATGAAGTCCGCCCATTTCACGAACGAGCTCGTCACCCGGTCTTACGTGAAGATGATATGTGTTTGAAAGCATAACCTGACAGCCGATTTCTTTTAAATCAACCGCCGAAAGAGCGCCTTTGATTGCACCGCAAGTTGCAACGTTCATAAAAGCTGGAGTCTGAACCGTACCGTGAACGGTCACGAACTCTCCCCTTCTTGCGTTGCCGTCTTTTTTTATCAGTTTATACATAATTACTCCTCGTAGAAAAGACATGAATCGCCGAGTGAAAAGAATCTGTATTTTTCTTCAACGGCAATTTTATAAGCATTCATAGTGTTTTCGTATCCGCAAAAAGCGCTGACAAGCATAATCAGAGTGCTTTCGGGCAGATGGAAATTTGTGATAAGGCAGTCGATGCACTTGAATTCATAGCCGGGATAGATAAAGATATCTGTCCAGCCGTCATCCTCGCAGATTTTGCCTCTGAAGTTCGCAACGGATTCGAGAGTGCGGCAACAGGTTGTGCCGACGGCGAAAACTCTTCCTCCGTTTGCCTTTGTGCGGATGATTATATCAGCTGTTTCGGCAGGCAGATGATAATGCTCTGAATGCATATGATGATCTTCAATTTCATCCGCTTTGACAGGTCTGAATGTACCCAGACCGACGTGAAGAGTAACAAAGCCGATTTCAACGCCCTTTTCACGGATTTTATCCATCAGTTCGGGTGTGAAATGCAGACCCGCAGTCGGTGCAGCGGCGCTGCCTTCTTCCTTGGCATAAACGGTCTGATATCTGTTTTTATCCTCAAGTCTTTCGGTTATGTAATGCGGAAGCGGCATTTCGCCGACCTTATCGATAACCTCAAAGAAATTGCCCTCAAATCCGAATTTTGCGATTCGGTTTCCGTCGGGAAGAACCTCAATCACTTCTGCAGTCAGAATTCCGTTGCCGAATGTGAATTTATGGCCGACTCTTGCCTTTTTGCCGGGTCCCGTGATAACTTCCCATGTATCATAGCTTTTCTGATTGAGAAGAAGAAATTCAACAACCGAGCCGGTGTCGATTCTGGTGCCGTACATTCTTGCGGGAAGAACTTTGGTATTATTAAGAATAAGGCAGTCGCCGGGTCTGAAAAAGTCAACAACATCCTTAAAAATAAGATGCTTGCATTCACCCGTTTTTTTGCTCATTGCAAGCATTCTTGAGCAATCGCGAGGCTCAACAGGAGTCTGCGCAATCAGCTCCTGCGGTAAATCGTAATAAAAATCGCTTCTTTTCATTAAAAATCCTCAAAATATTTTATAAAATTCAAATATATTTGTATAAATAATTGTTTGACTTAACACGCTGTTTTGTGATATCATCATAATATTATAATATGTTTTTGTCAAGGTTCATTTTGACTTAAATTTATTCGTATAATTTTGTTTATTTTATCAGATTTCTGAAAAGAGGTTAACATTATGAAGAATTACAAAGTAGGTATCGTAGGCGCAACCGGTATGGTTGGTCAGCGTTTCGCAACACTTCTTGAAAACCATCCTTGGTTTGAAGTAACTGTTCTTGCAGCAAGCCCCCGTTCGGCAGGCAAGACATATAAAGAAGCTGTCGGCTCAAAGTGGTGCATGGCAACCGATATCCCTGCAAAGATGGCGGATATGATTGTTATGGATGCTACTGCTGACATCGAAAAGATTGCTTCATCCGTTGATTTTATCTTCTGCGCAGTTGATATGAAGAAGGACGAAATCAAGGCTCTTGAAGAAGCGTACGCAAAGGCAGAATGCCCCGTTGTTTCAAACAACAGCGCTCACAGACATACTCCCGATGTTCCCATGATTGTTCCCGAGCTGAACACAGAGCACGCTCAGATTATCAATTCGCAGAAGAAGAGACTCGGCACAGAGAGAGGCTTTATCGCTGTTAAGTCAAACTGCTCACTTCAGAGCTATGTTCCTGCTCTTTATCCCCTCAACGAGTTCGGCGTCAAGGATGTTCTTGTTTGCACCTATCAGGCTATCTCAGGCGCAGGTAAGACATTTGAAACATGGCCCGAAATGGTTGACAATGTCATCCCCTACATCGGCGGCGAAGAAGAGAAGTCAGAGCAGGAGCCCCTTAAGATTTGGGGTAAAATCGAAGGCGACTTTATCGTTCCCGCAAAATCTCCCAACTTCACAGCTCAGTGCCTCCGCGTTCCCGCATCAGACGGTCACATGGCAGCTGTTTTCGTAAGATTCGAAAACAAGCCCACTAAAGAGCAGATGAAAGAAATCTGGAAGAACTTCAAGGGCTTCCCCCAGGAAGCAGAGCTTCCCAGCGCTCCCAAGCAGTTCCTCAATTACTTTGACGAAGATAATCTTCCCCAGACAAAGCTTCAGAGAAACCTTGAAAACGGTATGGCTGTTTCAATCGGCAGACTCAGAGAAGATACTCAGTTTGATTATAAATTCGTTTGTCTTTCACACAATACATTGAGAGGTGCCGCAGGCGGTGCAGTTCTTATGGCTGAACAGCTCTGCGCACAGAACTACATCACACCCAAGTTCAACTAATGAAAGGAGACCCGCAATGAAGCAGACTGTTTTTACCGGAGCAGGCGTTGCGATTGTTACCCCGTTCACAGCAGATAATAAAATCAACTACGATAAGCTTGCAGAGCTCATCGAGTTCCAGATTGCAAATAAAACAGACTCAATTGTTATCTGCGGCACAACCGGCGAAGGTTCAACTCTTGATCACGACGAGCACGCAGAAGCTATCCGCTTTGCGGTTGAAGTAACCAACAAGAGAATTCCCGTTATTGCCGGTACAGGCAGCAACGACACAGCATATGCAGTAAAGCTTTCAAATGAAGCTGAAAAGGCAGGCGTTGATGCTCTTCTTTCGGTTACACCTTATTACAACAAGACTTCACAGAGAGGTCTTATCGAGCACTTCAACTTTATTGCAGACAGAGTAAGCGTTCCCATTATTCTTTATAATGTTCCCTCAAGAACGGGCGTTGATATTAAACCCGAAACTTATCTTGAGCTTTCAAAGCACGACAGAATCGTTGCAACAAAAGAAGCAAGCGGCAACATTTCAGCAATCGCAAAGACTATCTCTCTTTGCGGTGACGCACTTGATGTTTACTCGGGCAATGATGATCAGGTTACAGCTCTTATGTCGCTCGGCGGCAAGGGTTCAATCTCTGTTCTTTCAAACATTCTTCCTGAAGTTGCTCACAACATCCCCGCAAAGTATCTTGAAGGCGACTACGCAGAGAGTGCAAGACTTCAGCTTGAATATCTTGACCTTTGCAACAACCTTTTCATTGACGTTAATCCCATCCCCGTTAAGGAAGCAATGAATATGATGGGTATGAATGTCGGCGATTGCAGACTTCCCCTTTACAGAATGAGTGACGATGCAAGAGAAACTCTCAGAAAGTCCCTTGCAAAGCACGGTTTAGTATAATTAATCAGAGGTAAAATTCAAATGGCAGGAATTATATTGACAGGATGCAACGGTAAAATGGGCAGAGCCGTTACCAACAGCGTTGCTGAAACAGACGGCTTTGAAATTGTTTGCGGTATTGATGTATTTACAGAGGAAAGATACGGTTATCCCGTATTTGCATCACCCGCACTTATTCCGGATGATATTGCAAAAAAAGCGGATGTTATAATCGATTTTTCAAATCCGAGTGCACTTGCGGGACTTCTCGAATTTGCCGTTAAGAATTCTTTGCCTGCCGTTATCTGCACAACCGGTTTGAATGATTCACAGATTAATCTCATCAAGACTTCTGCTAAAAAGATTCCCGTATTTTTCAGCGCAAATATGTCGCTCGGTGTTAATCTTGTTTGCGAGCTTGCAAAAAAGGCAGCCGCAGTGCTCGGCAATTCATATGATATTGAGATTATCGAAATGCACCATAATCAGAAAATCGATGCTCCCAGCGGCACAGCACTTATGATTGCTGATTCAATCAAAGAAGAGCTTGATGATTCGGTTAAATATGAATATGACCGCCACTCAAAGCGTGAAAAGAGAACCAAGAACGAAATCGGTATTCACGCAGTCAGAGGCGGCACAATCACGGGTGAGCATCAGGTTATTTTTGCCGGTCACGATGAAATTATCTCCATTTCCCACAGCGCAAGAAGCAAGGAACTTTTTGCTACGGGTGCCGTTAATGCGGCAGGATTCATTTGCGGCAAGGGAGCGGGACTTTACAATATGTCCGATATGCTCAAATAAGAGGAGGAAGTTAAAATGAAGCTCGTTGATAATATTTATGTAACAGAAGATGTTACTTTATTTTCACTTTGCGATGCACCTGCGGATATCGCTCATATGGCAGAGGTTTTTAAAATGATTGCCGATGCAGGTATTGATGTTGATATGATTTCGCAGTTCCCTCTCAGCGGTGCAAGCTCAGGATTTTCATTCACGGTAAGTGATAATGACTTTGTTTCCGTGCTTTCAATCGCTTCGGAGCTTCGTAACAGATCTCCCAAAACAAAAATCAGCGTCAGCAGCGGTAACTGCAAAATCACCGTAAGCGGCGAAGAGATGCGCGGCACTCCCGGCGTTTCGGCTACGGTTTTCAAAGCGGTTGCAAGTGTTGATGCCGATGTGAGAATGATAACAACATCCGAAATCGAAATTGCAATGCTCGTTGTAAAATCAGACGTTGATGAAGTTATCGCAGCAATCAAAAAAGAATTTGCTGAATAACATTATATATTATAAAAAATTCAGCCCTGACTTTTCAGTCGGGGCTGAGTTTTTTTGGGATTAAAGTCCGAGGCCTTCAAGGATAGGTCCGAGATACTCTTTGACGATAGCGATAACGCCTGCTGCTTCGCCTTCCTGGAAATATGCGAGAATGTTCTGAACCATTGCAAGGATTTCATTGATTACGTTTTCCATTATAATTTTACCTCCGTAATTATTTTACAGCATAAACTGTAAACATATTATACGATATGTGTATAATTTTGTCAATTTGGAGGTATATACAATTGTAATGTTTTGTCTGTAATTTTATTTAATCATATCAAGAATCGCTTTTTTGCCTGTTACCCCGATACTTCTGTTAATTACTGTTCCGTTTTTCATAACAATCAATGTCGGTATGCTCATTATTCCGAATTTCCGCGCAAGGTCTTTTTCATTTTCAACATTGACTTTACAAATTTTAACATCGGTTTCGTCGGCAATATCTTCAATCATCGGTGAAAGCATTTTGCAGGGTGTACACCAATCCGCAAAGAAGTCAATCAGAACCGTTCCGTCATAGTTTTCGATTTCGTTAGTGTAACTGTCACCTGTGACATCAAAAATCTTCATTTCTATTCCCCTTCTGCGATATTTTAAATTCATAATTATTTTTTCATCGGGGAAAAGATATATCCGAAGATTTTTTTGTTAATTGTCAGCAGGAATCAGAAGCATACATTTTTCGTTAACGGTATCATCAGTAAAATCGTTTTCGTTTTTGATTGCATCAACGGTTGTTCCGTATTTTCTGGCGATATTCCAAAGATTTTCACCTTTTTCACAGAAATAAATTGTTAATGCGCAGTTGTCTTTTCTGATGTTTTCATTAAGAAGCTCAATGTTGCCAATATACTTCTGAGTTATATTAGAAAGTATTATACCCGAACTTGAGAGTTCTGTTTTCAATTCAAGCCTGCTGTCGCCCGTTACTACACACGAACATGAAAGAATCTGAACACCGCCGAAACAGCTTATTCTGTCTGCTTTTTCATTCATTTTAACGGCATAATCAAAATCGACGGGTTTCTGGATGATTCCCGTTTTGTTTTCGTTGTCTTTAAAAACAATATTTGCCTGATATGTACCGCTTATGTTGCATTTATCATCTTTCGCAGTAAAAATATATTTTATATCGGAGCACCAAACAGCGGTAACACAGTTTACACTTACTCCGATGCTTTCAAGAACTACCTTGTTTGTAAATACTGTATCGAACTTATCGTTGAATATCATCAGTTCAATGCTTTTGAATGTGTTCTTTGTATCGCACACGGTTGAATAAGCGTCACTGAGAAGTGAAACGGGAATTTCCTCAAAAGCGGTTATAAAAGCGTTAATTCGGGCATTAAAATCAATAAGACGCATATCGCCCGATGAATCTGCTTTCGGAGTTGTTTCACAAAGGCAGATATTGAGGTTAACTCCCGTTTTGCAATCATCTGTCAAACCTTCAAGTTCAATAATCTGGCTTATGGGAACGGAATGCTCGATAAATTCAACAGCAGACGATTCATCCGCAATATAATAAATTTTTACATTGCAATCCCCTTTTAACAGAGCCTTGTTATTTATTATTTTCATTTCGTTCACTGTTGCATTCGATGCAACGTTAACTATTTGTGAAAGCGGAGATTTGCTGTCGGGGATTTCAATAACTTCACTGAGGGTAAAAGTTCTTTCGTTCATACCGCAGAGCGAAGCAACATTGATTTCATCTGTAATTACCTGCATTCCCGCACCGTCAACGGCAGAAAGAACGGATTCATCCCTTTTCTTGTTTACTTTGAAAATAAATGTGAGCATAGCTCTGATATCTATTCTTCTTGAATTCACAGCTCTGCAGTTGGCATAGTCTGTTTTAAGATTCACGCTTACTGCAGAATCCGAAGTGATTTTGTTTGACTCAATAAATTTCTGCAACGGATAATTCTGTTCATAACCGGCAAGCTTTCCGTTTTCGCCAACATAAAAAATTCTGACCGTTGCAGTTGCATCTGCAGTTATTCTGCCCGAATTGTTTGAAACAGAATTGATATTTGGGATAACGCTGCATTTAAGAATTTTGGCAATTTCAGGGCAATAATCAGGCAAAATTATATCGGCATCGAGCGACTGTTCTGCAGTTGATTCATGAACAGACTCAATGAATCCGATTCTTTGAGTAGTGCTGTTATAATTCATTATTTTCTCTCCTTGTTGTTTTTATATCAATGTATTCGGGTCCTGTCCTGATTATTACTTGATTTTCTGTTGAAATAAGGCAAAAATATGTATAGTTTTTTAAAAATATTTAAAAAATATATTTACAATTATAAAAAGATATATTATAATATGCTTGTATAAAAATGTGAAAGGAGCAACACCATGCCCGAATTTACTTATGAAATCGTTGAATCCGTAGCAGTCCTCTCAGAAAATCCCAAGGGTTGGACTAAAGAGCTCAATCTCATCAGCTGGAACGGCAGAGATCCTAAGTACGACATCCGCGAGTGGGCACCTGACCATGAAAAAATGGGCAAGGGCGTTACTTTAAGCAAGGATGAAATGGCAGCACTTGTTGAGGCTGTTAAAGATCTTAAATAATTACATATCCGTTCATGCGGGCGTTGCGGTCACTCCGCAGCGCCTTTATTGTTTTTACCTGATACTTTTTAATATTCAGGAGGTGGATTATTTTGAGCGATACACCCAACAGACAAGTTACCGAATTCAAAGTTTATGACAGACGGTACGTTGGCGCAAAAGAAACATTTGCCTATCTTCTCAATGATTTTTCAAATGCATTCAATATCGGTCAGTTCAATGACAGATTTATATGGGACATTGTTAAAATTGACTTCAAAACAAACGCGCTTGTCAGTATTTTTACGGGAATATGGGACGTAATTAATGACCCGATTATCGCGGCTATCGTTGATAAAACAAGAACAAGATGGGGTAAATTCAGACCTTATCTCGTTGCATTCCAGATACCGATGACATTGCTTGGCGCACTTTATTGGTTCATACCGTTCTTTTTCCCCGGCACTGCGGGAACGTATCTGCCAAAGCTTATATATTATTTTGCGTTTAACGTAGTTAACGAAACTGCAGGTACATTCACAAGTATTGCAAAAGCGGGATATATGACAACAATCACCCCGCATCCCAATGACCGAACGCGATTGATTACTCTCGCAGAGCTTCTGACGGGTTATATGGGCGAAGATATGCCGAACTATATAATGGGCGTTCTGCTTGACCTTATCAACAATAACGTGCTCAAATGGAAGCTTCGCAACGTGTTCCTTGCGATGGGTCTCGGAACAAGCATTATATCATCCGCATTTACGCTCTATTTCTTCCTCGTTTCTAAGGAAAGAGTTATGCAATCGATTGAAGCACCGAGCGTTAAGCAAGGTCTTAAAGCTGTTATTAACAACTACCCCGTTCTGCTTATCACAATCTCCGATTTCCTTGGCGGATTCAGTGTCAGCGGAAGTAACACAAACTATTTCATTGACGTTCTCGGTTCTGCATCACTTTTGACTATCGCCAACCTACCGTCAGGTCTTAACGGCAGTATCAGTTATGCTTTCGTTAAACCTATCCGTGAGAAATTCTCATCGAAGGCAATCTGGGTTTTTGAGGACCTTTACACAAGATTCTGGTATCTTCTCCTGTTTGCCGTCGGTTCAATCGGAAAGAATTATCAAAAACCGCTTCTTATGACGATTCTGTTCGGTGTTCAGGCATGGTTTGACAAATGGGCATTCGGTATACGTAAAGTTGTTAAAGCCGAGCTTTATAACGAGGCGATGGACTACTGTGAATGGAAAAACGGCTACCGTGTTGAGGCAACTATCGGCGTTGCCCGCAATCTTATCACCAAGCTTCAGAATCTGTTTATGAACTCTGCAAAGAATCTTATTCTTGAAGGTATCGGCTATAAGCAGGGAATTACAATCGGCACTCAGACCGATAAAACAAAGTGGTGGCTTTTCGCTCTTTGCACGGGCATTCCTCAGCTAACGGGCATTCTTGCGGTTATTCCCAAGTTCCTTTATCCCCTTTCGGGCAAGCTCCGTGAGCAGATGTATTCTGAACTTATGCAGCGCAGACGTGAGCTGAGCGAACAGATTACAAAAGAAAATGACGAAATTAAAATCAGTTATGAGGTATAAATTTTCGAGCTATGAATAACAGACCATTAAAAACAATAATTGTCGGCGGCGGTCACCGCAGCCTTACATATGCATCGCTTGCAGAAATTGAAAGCGATAAAATGGAGATTGTAGGCGTTGCCGACCCTAACGAAAACCGCCGCAAATCCATTGCGGAAAAATTCAACATTCCCGAGGATAAGTGCTTTGCCTCGTCAGAGGATCTTGCAAATGCCCCTAAATTTGCCGATGCGGTCATTAACGGCACAATGGACCACATTCACGTTCAGACCACCATTCCTCTTTTAAAAGCAGGATATGACGTGCTGCTTGAAAAACCTTTTTCCGTTAATGAGAAAGAAGCAAGAGAGCTTGTTGAAGCCGCTGAAAAATACGGCAGAAAAGTTATGGTTTGCTTTGTGCTCAGATATGCTCCGTTTTACAGAAAAATCAAAGACCTCATTCTTGCAGGCGAAATCGGCGATATAATCAGCATTCAGACGAATGAATATGTCAGCTATCATCATATGTCAACAAGTCATGTAAGAGGAAAATGGAATAATTCCGATAAATGCCACAGCTCTATGCTTCTTGCAAAATGCTGCCACGACATTGATATTATGATGTGGCTTATGAGCGAAACAAAACCCGCTCTTGTTTCAAGCTTCGGATGCAATAAACAGTTCAGAATTGAAAATGCACCCAAAAATTCGGGTACACGCTGCCTTGTTGACTGCCCTCTTGTTGATGAGTGCTTGTACTCCGCAAAAAGACTTTATATTGACCACCCTGACAAATGGTGAGGCTTGATATGGGATGTTCTCGAGCATCGTGAAAACGTGACAATTGAAGATAAAATCGAGCTTCTCAAAACAAGTCCTTACGGTGTTTGTGCTTATAAGAGCGACAACAATGTTGTTGACCATCAGACTGTCAGCGTTTTCTTTGAAAACGGTGCAACCGGCACTCACAATATGGTCGGCGGCACGAGCGAAGGCACAAGAACAATCCATATCACGGGCACAAAGGGAGTTATCAAGGGTGACTTTGAAAAGGCTGTGTTTACCCTTTCAAAGATTGACCCAAGACCCGGCTGTGAGCACGACGACACTGTTTTTGACCTTAAAATCGGTGACGATACCCACGGCGGCGGCGACCTTGACCTTGTAAGAGATTTTGTTGCATACGCACGCGGCGAAGAACCTTCGGTATCCTGCACAAGCATTACCGATTCGCTTTCAGGTCATCTTGTTGTATTCCTTGCCGATAAATCAAGAGAAAACAACGGCATTCCCGAAAAAGTAATATTATAAAGAGAAACGACGCATTGACGGTTAACCCGAAAATGCGTCGTAATTTTTTATTTAAGTTCAGCAAGCTTATCGATGTCTGAAAGTCTGATTCTCTTTGAAACAACATAGGTCTTATATGTTCCGTCCTTGAGTTTCTCGCCGAAACAGCCGTAAGTTGATGTAACAACGGTATTATCGTCAAGAACAACGTTGCCGCAATAACCCGTATCGGCATTTGCCGAAAGTTCAACGGCATTCTGCTTTTCGAGATATGTATGAGCAAGCTTGATTCTGTACTGACCTTCGTTGCCTTTCTTAAGATCATCATATGTTCCGACCCACGCTACCCAGCCTTCGCTGAACCAGGTTGCAGAGCCGTCAAAATACTTCTCTTTCTTCGCCTTATCTCTTTCAATTGAACGGAAAGTAATGAAAAGTCTGCCGTCCTTTGTATAATCGGCTTTATGTCTTTCTCCGTTTAATGCAGAGGGAACAAAAACGGGTTTAGACCAGGTTTTTCCCTCATCCTTCGAAAATGAAATAATTGAATTATAATTTTTATTGTTGCATCGTGCAATTAGGCAAAGCTCGTCACCCTTTCCTTCATCGGAACGAATAACCTCAACCTCACACATATTTGCTGTTTTTTCAATCTTTCTGTATTCTGAAAAATAAGGAACAGGTTCGCTCCAAACGGCTTTTCCGTTTTCAAATGAAAGAATTGTTTTGAAATTGACAAACTGCGGATTATGAAAAAATGCCATCCATTTATCAACAAACTTTCCGTTTTCCTTGAGTCTTGTAAGCGATGCCATTGCAACAATGGAGATAAAATCATATCCTTGCTTCTTTGAGAAAACGGTTTCAAATTCCGACCAGGATTTACCCTCGTCATCTGAAAGTGAAAAGTTGAATCCGCCGATTGTTCCTTTGCCGTCGTGCCAATCGGGATTGCCCGCAACAAGAAGAATCTTATCGGGTGTACCGTCGGAAAATTCAAGGCGGTAAACTGTGGGAGTTTCTCTTGAATTTGCCCATGATGCAGGTTGATTTTCGATTTCTTCTGAGTAAGTTTTACCGCCGTCGGTGCTGATTCTACCTCGGATTGCGCCCTTGCCGTGTCCTGAGGGATAAACGGTCATAACATATCCGTTCTTTAAGAGAATCGAATCGGGGTGACCGAGATAGTCGAGCGCGTTGTCAACAATCTGAAAATCAAACAGATATTCAAGTTCTTTCGGCAAATTTGAAGGTTTTTCATCAAGTCTGATGCAAGGAATAGAGTAATCCCCCGCTCCGTTTTTATATTTTTTTGAAAAAATATTAAAATTCATATTATTTCGCCTTTACTCTGAAAATTCTTACGCCGTGTGCAGGAACGGATGCTTCGATTTTATCCTTGACATTTATGGTTTCTGCGCTCCACAAATCTCGGGCAGCGTATTCATCCGCATTTTGAGTTGCATCGAATGACTTGGATAAAATTTCATTAATTGTGATACTCATTATTGTTGAAGAATTTGCCTTATTGAAAAAGCAAACCGCAAATTCATCGCCGTCAAGCGGTTTTACAAGAATATCCTCAGCACCGTTTGTTTTGATTCTTCTGCACTGTACACCGAGCGGGTCCTGATCAATAGCAATTACATCTTTATTGGATATGATTTTATAGGTTGGATTTTCAGCATCAACCGTGCCGTCAGGTTTCATAAGCTTTCTGATATCGTTGCCGAGAATCAGCGGAGCAGCCATCATACACCAAAGAGTAAAATGGCTCTTATTTTCTTCGTAATTGAGTGAACCGTTACCAACCTCGAGCATATCGGGGTCATTCCACGAGCCGACACCCGCATATCTATGAAGAAGAACGTTCAATTCATAAATGCCGAGCACCGATGTCCATACAGGGCGGATATCGGGAGTTGTGCGCCAGAGATTGCCCGCTTTTCTGCCCCATCTCCACGGGAAGTTTCTGCCCCATTCGCAGATTGAATAAACAATCGGCTTTTCAGAGATACCGTTCTTTTCGGCATATTCCTTTGTTGCTCTCTTCAGCTCTGCGCCCATATTGGTATACTGAATTGCGGCGCTGTCCTGCCTTGAAGCAACGGGATTATAAATTTTAACGGTGTTAACGCCTTTCTGAAGCCTGATAACAACCTGATGTCTGCCTTCGGGAGTAAATCCTTTGGAAGCAGGAAAAACAGTTTTAAACACTTCAGAACCGTTAACTTCAATTTCAGCATATCTGTTACTGTTGCTCTTTTTATGAACACAGAAAGTCAGGATATATTCTCCGTCATCTTCCGCAACAATATTTCTGAATTCACACGCTCCCCCGTTTGAAGAAAGACCGTCTATATATTTTCCGCTTGGGAGCGACGGTTCTGCAACAAGCTTTGCTCCACCGGTAAGAACTGCTTCGCTTGCAAGGTATGTTTTTTCATTAGAAGAGCCTTTTGCTGAAACAGTTATTTTTTCAATTTTAGGTGCTTTTGACGGAATCGGTACATTGTGACAGAAGTCATATTTGAAATATTCAACGCCCCATTCTGCGAATGTATCTGCATCGATGGATTCGTATCCGAGGCTTGCGGGCAAATCTTCGCAGGTAAGAGTACCGTTGGAGCTGTAAATTCCGAGCTTCAGACCAAGGTTGTTTACCTTTTCAACCAAAGCTTTTATTCCGCTCGGAAAAGTAACAAAATCGCTCTGCAGTTTTCCGTCCTTATCTCTCATTGACGACTGCCAGCAGTCATCGATGTTAAGATAAATATATCCGCAATCGGCAAGTCCGCTGTTTTTGAGAGCCTTTCCGATTTCATAAATCAAATCTTCATTAATCTTGTTTCTGAATGTATTCCAGCTTGACCAACCCATGGGCGGAGTCAATGCCGCGGAATTATTATAAACACTGTCAACGGGATAATTGAGCCTGAATTTGTTGCCTTTAATCGCTTTATATGCTGTTGCGGCACCCGCTGCAAGAACAGCAGCTGAAAAAAGCTTTGACATACTATAATCATCCTTTCGTAAGTCTGACGGAGTAATTTTAATCAGCAGGTTTTAATTGCGGAACGCAATATGTGAATCCATCCGAATTATTGATTTCTGATAAAGACTGTGGGTCAATGCTGTCGGTATTATATACCGTAATATTCTGTAACTGATAAAGAGGCCACTCAACAGCTTCTTCCATAACAAGAGCCATAAGCTGCGCTGTCATTTTTGCTTTATCTGCAAAGCCGACAGCCGAGCGAATATTAACAGTTAAATTATCAATTTCAGCATTATTTATTCCTGTTTTATTATCGGAACCCAATGAATTGAAATAATTATATTTATCACACGTTGCTCCGTCATATATTCTTTCGAGCCAGATATCAGCATTGCCTCCGATAATTGCGGCATCTCGCGTTGATTCATCGGTAACGATTATTTCAAGAACTATCCCCTTTTGTAAAAGAATGTTCTTGTAATCGGTCAGAATTGAATATTCAAGGTCGCTTTCGCTTCCGCAATAATATGCGGACAGTTTTTTCAGATTCGTCTGGCTGAGCTTGCTGTAAATCGAAAATGAAGATTCATCATAATATGCCTTGGCAACATCATCGGGGTATTCATTGAATTTGATGCTTAAAGGTGATAAAACACGAGTGTAATATGAGCCGACAAGGCTGTCAACCGTGCTGCTCGGATTGCAGATGCCCATAAGAGCAATTCGTGCGTTACGGTCAAGACTGCGGGAATTAAAGAACATCGAGATATAATAATTGCAGTTGCTGATATTATATTGAACCGGAGCATCTTTTAATTTATTAACTATTTCGGAATTAACGGTTGTGTTTATAATATCAACCCTGCCCGATATAACGCTGTCAACGGGATTTTTATCCGATGCTTTTAAATCAATGAATTTCAACGTTTTGAAACCCGCAGCATCACCGTAAAAATCGTTAAGCGACATCGTTACCTCCGATTCATCTTTTTCGGCAATGATATACGGGCCTGAGCCGACGCTGAAATATTCCGTTTCTTTTACTTTATCGGCAGAGCCTTTGATATAGTCACTTGAATAACTGCTTTTCGGAATAATCAGAGCATTGATTTCAGAGATTGCATTGATATTGCGCGAATTAAACAGAATTGAGCAGGTATAATCATTAATTTTTTTAATACCCGATATTTCGGAAACATCAATGCCGTCCGAATAATTATCTTTGAGATAATTTTTATAAAGTAATTCCCTGTACCACATTTCAGGGTTATAAGCATTCGGGTTATTTTCTGCTTCAACTCTTGCAACAAGCTTCAGCCAAGCTTCGTCAGACGGTTTTTCGGATATTTCTTTGATTTCTTTTGCATAACCGAAATTTGAAATATAATCTTTCCATACAACACCCGACGGTGCTTTTGAATCAATACCGCTGTATTTTCCTTCAAGCTTTGTTGCAACAAGATATTTTGAGTAGTCAGCCACTGAAATTGTTGTAAGTGAATATTTTTCCGCAACGGTATTCTCAATATCAGCGATGGATTTTTTGAAATCCTTATCATCAAAATAATACTCTTTAAGACCGACTATGTCGTTAAGATACCAGTCTTTATAAGTGCCGTCGTACGTTGCATCAGATATAAAATAATAAAACGAGAGAACATCATCAATGGTGATATGGCTTCCGTCTGAGAAAAACATATCGTCATTGATTGAAACGGTGTATTTTACCTTTGTGTCACCGACAAATTCATATGAAATGCTCCCGCTGTAATTAACAAGAGTGTTATCGGAGCTTTTTATCTGAATCGGTCTGAACATCTGTGAGATTATCTCGATATCAGCCTCGGACTGCGAATAAAACGGATTGAAAACTCCTTCTATGCCCTCAACACCTATTTTTAATTCCGATTTATTGACGCTGAATTCTCCCGTGTATTTGCAGGCGGGTAATACAGTAAGAATAAAACACAATATAAGAATTATTGAAGATTTAACTATTTTCATAGTAATTTTACCTCTTAGATCATAGAT
>JAZNHM010000155.1:0-3038 GCA_045576955.1 Acutalibacteraceae bacterium
ATCTGAGATTATCAATTTCTTTTTCAGCAATCTCATTTTTTACATTAGCCGAATCTAAATCTTTCTTACAAGATGTGCATTCGTTAAGCTCTTTTCTGAGAGAAACAATTTCAGTCTGAAGCTGTTCTACGTAATTAAGAACTCCTTCTTTTTTGAAACCGCCCATAAACGATTTTTTCAAAATACTTTCTGAACCCATTTATAACATCCTTTCGCCATTATTTAAACATTAATATCTCATCTGCAGACTCTGCAATCAAAGAACTATTACCACGGTAATAAACCTTTAATGACTTATCGCCCGTAATATAAGCAGCTTTTCCGCTTTCCTCAACATTGAAAGTTGAAACAATGATATTACTGTCAATCAATATTTCCTCTTCGCCGTCAAAAACATAATAATCCGCTGTCGGGTTGGAATCCGAAATATTATTACCTTTGAGAATTATTATATTTTCGAAATTTTTAACGGTAAAAGCACTTGCGGCATTTGAAAGCTTAACGCTCTTTTCTCCATCATAGGAAAATAAATCTCCGGTGTTTTTACCTGTATCAGCTTTGAGATAGATAACGGCATCTTCAACAATACGATAACTTGAAAGACCGTTATCAACGTTGATGCAATCAGAAGGCATCAGCTTGTCGTTAATGCTGTTTGTATAAAGACTGAGGCGTTCACCGTTGGTATCACGCACAAAAGCAAAAATTCTTGAGCCGCTTTCCGAAAATGAAAACAAGGTTTTACGGCGGTCATATCCATGAAGCTCATAACTGACCGCACCCGTGTCACAGCATCCCGCAAAAGCCATACCTTTTGACTCTACGCTTTTGTTGACAATCGAACGCGCATATTCAATAACCTCTCGCATCGTGCTTCGCTGCGCAATGCTGACAAGTGTTCCCATATCCGTCTGATTCGTGGTCATCTCCGTGCTTTCAAAAATAATCTGCGGGTTTCCGAAATCGGATACGGTATAGACATTCTTCGGGTCAATTTTTTCTGCGATCTTGAAAGTGCCTTGTGAATTATATGCAAATGCAGTAAATACGGGCGCAGAAAATTCACCATTTTCAACCGACTCATTAAGAGCCGCTCTGATTTCGTCACGAACGAGCTTGTCCTGATATTGGCGCAAAGCTTCATTATATTCCGCTGAAATACCGAGGAACGCAAAAAAATTATCTCTCACCGGCTTTGTCACCGTTTTATCGCTCTCAGCATATTCATCGGAAATGACAGCGCTCCAGGATATACTCTCCGTTGACGAGGTGTAATAGTAAAGATTTCCACCCGCAGAATAATCATCAAACATAACAAGATATGTGTTATCACATATCAGCTCCGCATCAGAATCGGAATATGCGATATAAAGCTCGGTCATACCAACATTAATCTGGGATTTTCTTTCGTAGATTATATGGGGTTTTTCCGTGTCATTGTAACAGAAAACATTAACTATATCGCGGCTGATTTCTTTCGGTGTTTCATTATCATATGAATAAAGAACTTTATTATCGCCGTGCATTTTTGTGAAATAAAGCTTATCTGTACCGTCGAGAGCATAAATATTCTCAACGTTGGCAGAAAAGGTTTCTATTTTACCGTTATCTATATCGCACACGCAACCGTCGTTTGCGCCTGCGCTTGTGTTCTTTTTAAGATAATATATTTTACCCGAAACAACATTGAAGTTTTCCTCAATACCTACATCAATGATTTTAGGCTCAAGAATCTCACTTCTGTGTTTCTCAATATAACAAAGGTCATAAAGACCGTCATAGCGTGAAGAAGCAACTGTGTAAACTATTCTTTCGTTTTCTTCATCACATTTAAAATTACCCGCACTCATATCGGGAACAGAAAGCTCCTTGCCGTTGATTCTGGCAATAACCTCTCCGCCCGTACGGTAAACAAGAAAACCGTTGTTTTCAGGATTATCGGAACTTGTAATCTGACTGATAATAACAGTCAGGCATAGCAAAACAATTACCGCCGCTGCCAATGCAAGCGTTATTATCATCTTTTTTGAAATACTCTTTCTCTCGGTATGCTCCAAATTAAACACCTCTACAGCAACCGTAATTCAATGAAAGGAACCCGAAAAACAGGTTCCTTTCATTTGAAATCAATATTATTTCATTGAAACGGCCTGCTTTGCCTTTTCAACTATATTCTGTGCATCAAGTCCGTAAAGATGAAGAAGTTCTACTGCGGGACCCGATTTTCCAAAAACATCGTTAACGCCGAGCTTAACAACGGGAACGGGATTTGCTGTTTCACAAACAGCTTCGGCTACGGCACTGCCGAGACCGCCGATAACACTGTGCTCTTCTGCGGTTACGATTGCCCCCGTCTTTGCAGCAGACTTGAGGATAGTTTCAGCATCAAGAGGTTTGATTGTGTGAACATTGATAACCTCAGCGCTGATACCCTGCTCTGCAAGAATCTTCTGAGCTTCAATTGCTTCGTTGACCATAAGACCGGTTGCACATATTGTTACATCTGTACCTTCGTTAAGAACAACAGCCTTGCCAATTTCAAACTTATAATCTTCATCAAAAATTCTGGGAACTGCAAGGCGACCGAATCGCATATAAACGGGGCCTTCAAATTCTGCAGCCGCAAGAACTGCTGCTCTTGCTTCAATATCATCGGCAGGATTGATGATAGTCATACCGGGAATAGCTCTCATAAGAGCGATATCCTCACAGCACTGATGGCTTGCGCCGTCTTCACCGACTGAAATACCTGCGTGAGTTGCACCGATTTTAACATTAAGATGAGGATAAGCAATTGAATTTCTTACCTGCTCATATGCTCTGCCCGCTGCAAACATCGCGAATGTGCTTGCAAAAACAGTATAACCCGAAGTTGCAAGACCTGCGGCAATACCCATCATGTTGCTTTCTGCGATACCGCAGTCAAAGAACTTGTCGGGATGAGCCTTTTTAAACATACCTGTTTTTGTTGCTGCAGCAAGGTCAGCATCAAGAACAACAACTTTATCATTTATATCGCCAAGCTCAACAAGAGCTTT
>JAZNHM010000156.1:0-6687 GCA_045576955.1 Acutalibacteraceae bacterium
TGATACAGCAGGTAGGAATTACTGTCCATAGAGTACATTGTCATAATCATTTCACTTGTAACATCACCCCACCACTGGGCTCTTTCTCTATCGGGACAATCCATAAAATTGTCACGCATTGTAACGTAGAGAGTACGCAGAGATTTCTGCCAAAGTGAATTCAAAAATTCATCATCGCACTTGAAGTTACCGCAGAATGAACTGTCATATCCCGTTTCACGATATTTCAAAGAAACAACTGTAACGCCTTTCGGTATTCTATAAGTAATATGCTCTCCGTTAAACCAGCCTAAAGCCTCAAACTCCTGCTCTCCCTCTTTAGTTTTATAGGTAGTTGAAACTGCGCCGATTAAAGTGTTTTCCGTTGTTATGCGAATTTTTTTGCCTTCGGGTGCTATGATTTTAAGATAGGGAGTAAGCTGCGCATTATAGGGAATATCTACGGTTATTTTTTCACCAAAAAGTTTGCTTACGGTATAGTTTTCATAATCCTTAGAATTCTGATAATCTTTAAGACCGTAATCCTTCAGAAAAGGTATTCCTCTCGGATAAAGCTTGCCGTAAACACCCTCACCGCCGACGGCATATTCGGTTGCATTTTCCCAGAGGCTAACATCATAAGCTTCATTTGTCCAATCGCCAATTTCTTTCCTTGCATCGAAATAAATACTGTATTCGGGAAGTCTGTAATTAGGCAGATAAAGAACGCTGTCAACATAAGCACTGTTTCTTTTTACCTTCCAGCTTTTGTCGGAAATTATGGTGATGCTTTCGCCTATGGCTTCAAAAAGGAACCCGCCTTGACCGCTGCCGCAATAGGAATAGCTTGTTTCATTATCCCAGAACCACACCAAAGCACAAATTGAGTTTTCACCCTCTTTAAGATAAGGTGCAATATCTATACTGTCATAATAGCCGCTGTTTTTATCAGGACCTCGTTTCACGCTTCCCTCAAAAACAACGGTTTCTCCGTTTATGTAAAGCCAATATTTCGAGTCGGCTGAGATGTCAGCAGTAAGTTTTTCGGGAATCTTATCAAGACTTACCTTTTTATTAAAGCACATCCAGACATTTTTCTCCGTAAGGTTTTCCTTATCCCAAATCCATTTTGCCTTCCAATCGGATTTCTCTTCGGTGGAAATCACACTGTATCCTGGAATGCTGTCGGGAATCCTGTAATCATTTGTATAGGGTATCATTGACGAATCACCAAACGAAAAAATTGAAGATATAAAAGCTGCCGCTATTGCAAGATAAGAAATAACTGTCTGTAAAATTTGCATAGAAACCTCCTTGATATTATCTGTGGTGATAAATTTTATTGTATTTGAAATGAACTCTTTCTAAATATGTATTAAGATTATTTTATGTTATTTCTGACATTCCACATCTGCTATTTTACTTTAAAAATCAATCGTGTCAGTAAACATAAGAAAAAAGCGTTCAAACCTTTAAGTTTGAACGGTTTTTCAGTTTTGTTTTTTCTCTGATAATCTGTTGCGAGTTTTCTTAAAAATGATGTCCAAATAATGTCCCGATAATATCCGAAAAACGGATTGCAATCACGCTTTTATTCTACTCTGAAATCCTGATTTTTGCAACCGTTATTTTGTAAGTCGATTCATAACACTGAGGGTTGTTGACATAGTAAAGCGTTGTGCCGTCCTCCGAGAAAAAGAGCGACGGCCTGTAGCTACATCTATCATAAGGGTCAAGTGAATACGGAATGGGATTGTCAATCGGAGCAAAGGTTTTACCGTAGTCAAAGCTGATGAACATATCCGTTCCCGTGTTGCTTGAGCCTCTGACGGGGTGCTTGCCAACAACGATGAGCGTTCCGCATTCTCCGCCGACGGGTGTCCAAGCAACATACGGAGAAGAACCAAAGGTTTTACCTGCGGCAGAAACAATATCGCCGTAATCCGAAACATCTCCCCAATCGTCGATAGAGGTTGTTCTTTTACAGTAAATCGGATTTCCGTTTATGCCGACCATTTCATAAACCATAAAATATTCGCCGTTGCCCATTTTTGTAAGCGAAGCCATACCCGGTCTAAGCGAAGAATCGGAACAAGCAACACATTCGAATTTCTTGCTCCAATTAACGAGGTCTGTTGTGTATTTATAAACGAGCTTCTGCGAATGTTCGGGATCGGAATCATCTGAATAAAAGCAGAAAAGTCTGCCCGTTTCTTCCTCATAGATAAAATAGGGTTCCCATACACCCCAACCCGTTCCGCCTGCCTTATCAACATTGCAGAAGGCATTGAATGATTTTCCTGCATCGGTGCTTGAATAAAGGGTTATCGTGCTGTCCGTAACACCTTCACCATATACGGATGTTGCGGCGAGAATTATTGTTCCCTTTTCAAAATTGCCTATATCGGCAGGCAGTTCATAAAGAAACGGCATCCATTCGTTCCAATAACCTTCATTCAGATTATCTTTAACGTTACAAACATATTGCCATGTTTCGGCATCGTCGTTGCTTTCGTATATCGGATATGTGTCGCCCCATTTTTCAAAGGCTGCAAGGAGTTTACCGTTATCCGCATCATTTTTCTGACAGCGGAGTTTTATTATAGTGGGATACTCAACCACGTTTGCGTTGTTATCCTCAGGAACATATATATCGCTGACTGTTTCAATCTCAAACTCAATCGGCAGATGTTTGTAGTCCATATTGAGTCCAATCGGAAAGATTGTTCCGAAAATCGTCAGCAATGCGAGTAAAAAACGAAAAAACATAATTTTATCCTCACCCTATAGATTTTTTACATCAAGCTTTTAATTAATTCAATTGTTCCTCTTATCCATTTCATTGAACCGTTCAGGCGGTAACCTTTGAAGCCGGATGAAACGAGAATTTCATTGATTTCATCATATGCAATATCAAGATTTATAAGCTTTGAAAAATCGACACCTTCTTTTGCAATATAGCAGATATAATCGTAATATGTGCCTGAATATCCGAAGTTCGTTACATACATTTCAATATTCTCAACAGCATTCTCAACGGTTTCTTCGGTATCCTCATAGAAAAGGCTGCGTCCGTTATCATAAAGCGGATAGAAACTTTCACCTTCAGAGGTCACCTTAATCGCCATGTTTGAGAGATGCCTGTCATCCTGCCTTGTTATAAAATCAAGCAGAATCATACGTATGAAATCATCTTTGTATTGAGGTCTGACCTCAAGCAGATTTTTGTATTCGTTATCGGAACGTGCACCGTCAAAAAGTCTTCTGAAATGCACAAAATATTCATTAGAGTATCTATAAAGAAATTCGGAAAAGATTGTATTCTTATCGTGAAGATAAACGGGACAGCAAGGCACACCGAGTTTTTCGGCAAGCTTATAAACAGCAATTTCAGACTCAACATCGGTCACAAGCGGACTGATTCTCTGCTTGTAAATTCCGTATTTACCGTCCATAACGCCGTAGCGTTTGATGTTATAGCCTTCGGGAGTGTCAACGCTGTCGCCCACAAGGTCGATTTTCTGCAGGAAAACGGATTCAAAAACCTCTGTCATTATCTCGTCAAGAGTTTCATCCTCGCTGTGAGCAATCCAGAGTAAATCCTTGGGATGAATCCCTCTTGTAACCTTGGCGATACGCAAAACATCATATGCAGAAAGTTCGCAACGGAAAAGGATTTTCTCAATATCTCTTCTGTCACGGCTTACAACTCGTTCAGAAAGAAAACCCACAAACTGCTCGTGAGTCCAATCGCTCTGACCGCGGGTGTAGAGCTTTACGACCTCATTGTATTCGGGACTGATGAAATGAACATTGTATGCGGAGTCTATAAGACCGATGGTATCATTACCCCATTTAAGATAAAACTCTGACTGACCGACGGGATTTTTCATTCTTCCGTCAGTCGGTTTTTTAGCGTCAACGGGGATGCGGTAGGTCTTGCCAACAAGCACAGCGCCTTCGATTTTGCCTTCCTTACAAAGGGCGCGTACCCGTCTGTCGCTGATATTCCATTTTTCTGCTGCTTTGGCAGTAGTCACAAAGTCCATATCATCACCTCCGAGTGTAGTATAACACATCATCGGAACAATATCAACAGTATTATTCCGATAAACTTTAGATGACTTGTTGGCATCAGGAATAAAGTTGACAGTAAAAACAGCCCGTGATATGATATAATTAATTCGACAAATCAGAATTTTGATATGGATTATATTTGAATAAAAATATCCGCAAAGGAATGAAACCCATGAAGCATGAGGAAAGAAAAACAGCACGTCGGTATGATATGGCTGACAGATGCTGAGAAGCTGTATCCTGCGTCTATGGTGGTGACAGCCAAACAAAACAGGCATTAATTAGGCGTATGAAGGATGCGACAGCTAAATATTATCCTTCCCCGAATGAATATAATATTTATTTCGGGGAGCTTCACGGACATACGAATCTGTCGGATGGTTCGGTTGATATAGACAGCTATTTTACTTCACTGCGAGATAAGGTAAAACTTGATTTCACCGCACTTACAGACCATGACCATGGCGGAGTCGGAAGTGCAGAGCTTTTTGGAGAGAAATGGGAAACGATAAAATCTACGGTAAAAAAATATAACGAACCCGGAAAGTTTACAACAATTCTTGCCTATGAGCGAGACTCCTGCCCGTGGTATACCAACATGATTATTTATTACAACAGCTATGATGGCGAGGTGTTCCCCGGAAAATATTTCGGCGAGATAACCCGTGAGGAGCTTCATTCTTTGCTTGCGAGAGAAGAAATTATCATTGTTCCCCACGATACAAGCACGCTTTATTGGGGAACGGACTTCTTTTCATTGGAGAAAGAGGATATGACGCCCCTTATTCAGGTCTATTCCAGAGAAAACAACTCCGAGCGTTATGACCCCGCGCTTCTCAATGATTCGGATTGCGAAGGCAGTCATTGGCAGGACGCATTGAATAAAGGAGCAAAAATGGGATTATTGCAGGCTTTGATGACCACAAAGGCACAAACGGCTTGATAATTCCCGAGAATCCATATCCTCAGAAATTTCACGGCATAACCGGAGTGTGGGCAAAGAAAAACGCGCTTTCCTCCATATTTGAGGCTTTGAAATCCCGTCGCTGCTACGGCTTTATGGGTGGCAAAATCACTCTTGATTTCCGTATTAACTGTCATTATATGGGTGAAGAAATCAAAGACGAAAATGATGAAAGAACGATTTATTATAAAATTGAAGCCGATGAAAAAATAGATACCGTAACACTTGTTAAAAACGGTCGAGATTATATAATATTAAAGGATAAAAGTGAATTACTTTTTTTGACTACCGAAAAGAAAACGATACCGACTATTATTATATTCGCTGTCGTCTCACAGACGGACGCTACGCACGGAGCAGTCCGATATGGGTAGAGTAAATTGAAAATTTATTATTTAATCAAAAAGCCTACTGACAACAGCCAAGAATTTAATATCAAATATCACACAAATCAAAAGGTGAAATTATGGAAAAACATGACTCTTTGCAAATCATTTTTATCAGACATGCCGAAACAAATTATTATGATATAGGAGACCGTGACCCAAGCGATGGCGAGCTTACCGCAAAGGGTGAACAGCAATGCAATGAGTTAGGCGAAAAGCTTAAAGATTTGCCGATAGATGCATATATTACGAGTTCTTTGTTGCGCAGCTTCAAAACCGCTGTCGGCGTTTGCAATGCAAAACCTGATATGCCTTTGCTCGAAATCTGTCCCGAGCTCGTTGAATGCGGATGCACTCCCGGTTATTACGGCTGCAATGAAGAATATCTCCGGCGATATTACAAAAACTCAAAAATGTGCGAAAAGCTCTACGGCACCGAGAAATATGAATTTGGCTGTGAGGCTTTTGAGGATAATATCATCCGTGCAGAAAAAGTGATTTCTTACATTAAAAATAGATTTTCGAACGGTGCCCGTGTTGCGGTTTTCAGCCACCACGGATTTCTTGAGTATCTTATTCCCACAGCTTTAGGGGTTAAACCGCATGTCTTTAGATTTTCTCTTGATAATATTTCAATCTCTGTTGTCGAACTTTGCCGTGACGGCAATGCAGTGCTTCGCTGTGTCAACAAATAGAGCAACTAACTCAACGGAAACTAACAAATTCCAATTTGTCGATTAGATAGCAACAGACAGATGTTTGAGGAGTTTGGCTAAAACAACAGAGAAATAATGTGAAAGGACATTGTACAATAAAATCGTGCAATGTCCTCTTTTTATTCGACAAAACCGCTTGAAATAAACAACAAGTCCGTTTTGATAAACAGGATAATGTTGACAGTAAAAACAGCCCGTGTTATGATAAAATTTATTCAGACGAATAAGAATTTTTAAAAGTCAGAGGTATTGTTATGAAATATAATCTTGTTGTTGCAGGCGGAGGACTCAGCGGTGTTGCAGCGGCAGTCAGCGCTGCGCGTGAAGGTCTGAAGGTTCTGCTTGTTGAAAAATCGGGCTGTCTCGGAGGCGCAATCTCCAATAACCTTGTTTATCCCTTTATGCCTTATTGGACAAAACAAAAAGACGGTAACGATGTCTGCAAAAAATATCTCTCTCAAGGAATTTTCAAGGAAATGAAAGTGCGTCACGACAGATACGTTGATGATTGCAAAGATCACGAATTCAATTCGGAATATTTCAAAATAGTTCTTGATGATATGAC
>JAZNHM010000157.1:0-6020 GCA_045576955.1 Acutalibacteraceae bacterium
TGTTATTTTTGGGGATTCCGTTTTCATCTGCAGAGTAAACAGAATCAGTTGCTCCGTCATAGGCATCAAGAAGAAGGTTGTTGGGGTCTGTCGGCAAAGCAAAGATTTTATTACCCTTGCAAAGCATACCGATTTCTGAAGTGCCAATAAATTTAACCTCACCGTTTTCAAGTTTAAAGACCGAAAGTACGGTTTCTCTGTTTTCATCTTCGCTGTTGAGACTGAAAAGATAAATATAACTGTTGCCGTCAGCAGTTTTTACATAGTAAGGGTCAAGCTCATACGCAGACCATTCTTCATTATGGAACGAACCTTCATAATATACGCTGAGCGTGTTGTAATATCTGCTTTCTGTATCGCAGTCACCCATAACAATAATTTCTTCCAAACGATTGTTACCTGTAACATCGGTGTAAAATGATGACGATACAGGCAGGCTGACGATATATGCATCAGGCACAACGGTATATTTTTCGTTGAACAATTCAGGATATTCAGCAAATGTTACGGTTGCTGTCTGAACGCCGAAATTGGTTGGTGCAATTGCGCCTGCATTGAAATAAAACGTTACTCCGTTATAGTCAAGAGTCCAATTAATATCTTCTTGCGCTGTGTTGGAAAAATAATCTGCAACAGCAGTTTCGCCGAAAGGTTCTTCCTCACCGATACGGCTCATAATTATATTTTCGACGATTTCAGAAATTTCGGAAGTATCCGTAATAACATCGGAAAGAGCAAGAAGATTTCCGCTTTCGGTATCATAATTCAGACCGTTGAATGATCTGCCATAATCCGAATAATAATCTTCAAGAATGCTGACGGCGATTCTGTCAGCTCGTCTTACCTGAACATCAAGTGTTGAAATATAGGTTGAAAAATACTCGCCGTCATTCATAAATTCTTTCGTGGCATCAAAAAGCAGATTATCCTTTTCTTCTTCCATTGATTTTTTGCGCATAATGGAAGTTTCAGAAAGAGTTTTTGCAAGAGCAGGATATTCCGTTGCAAATGATTCATCAAGAACTACAGTTGAATATTCGCTTCTGACAAGCATTTCGGGATAATCCTCATACCACTCGTAGTGAGAAACATATTCTTTGTTTAGAGAAAGAACGGTTATTTCTTCTTTTGCATTATTTTCGGTGTTTTGTGTTGTAGTTTCAACATCTTGCGGAGTTTTATCTCCGCAAGATGTAAAGGCAACCGTAAAACATAAAGCCAATATAACGCAAACTATTCTTTTTATCTTATCCATAAAATCAGAACCCTCTGACGATGAACGCCACAAGCTCTGTTGCAGATTTATCTTCGCGTTCATCTGTCATAATCGTAATAATTGTTCCGTCATCAAGAACTGCCGAGTCGCAGAACCAAGGATAACCTGTTGAGAAAAGGTCACGGTCAGAAATCTCTTCAATGAATGCTCCGTTATTATCCCAAAGAAGAACATCTCTCATGTTGCCGTCAAAAGCAATATAGCCGTTTGCGGTCTGAGTGATGAATGTAACGCTTCCGAGACCTTCTCCGTCAGCATCACAAAGAGTTTTCTGAAGGACGCCCGATTTGTTATAGATAAACACTTTATGTCCGCTGTCATCTGCTGCGCTTGCGCAAACATAGATGTTATTTTCATCAACGCAAATATGCATTACTGTTTTAGCTTCTTTGAAAACAACGGGAGTTGCAGTAAAAGCGTTGCCGCTGAAGTTTATAATATTGCACTCGTTTGATGTGAAGAAATCAACGCCCCATGTGCCTGACGGATGTATTGCAAGATTGTCAATATCTTCATAAGTTGCAACTATATTACCGTCTTTGATACAGAGAACGTCATTCATTCCGCCACTTACCCAGAGTCTGCCGTCGGATGTTGATTCTATTCTGTCGTAATCATCTTCTGGAAGGTCGATTTTTTCAACGAAAACAAGTTCTGTGCCGTTATAATGGCAAACATTGAGTTCGCCTTCGGTAAGCACATAAATTCTGTCGTCGATTGCAGCAACTGAATGCTCAAAGGTTTCAAACGTTGTTATGGGTGATTCAAATGGAACAAACTGAGTTTCAACAGTAAATGCGCCTGCATTCACGCTTGTATCATCGGCATAGAATTCTTCGCCTTCCCATTCCCAAGGACCATCAACGTTGCCGATATCTTCAAGGTTGAATGTGATACCTTCAAGAAGAGCGTCTATACGGCTGTCTTCCGTATCAACTGCGTCGAACTTGACGTAAACAGATGCATTTGCACCTTCAACACGGTTGAAATAAACGAGAGTGTCATCACCGTCATCATATTCAAGCAGTTCAACACTGCCGACAGTTACGGTTTCATAAGCCTTGTTTTCTTTGTATTCATACTGGTTGAAGCCGTAATCAACAAGATCTTCACGGAAATCATAGGGATCTTCAATTTCAACGCTTATTTTTGCTTCGATGAGATAATACTCATCGTCTTCAGGGTCAAGAACCTGAAGCACTGCCGCACAGTAATCTTCTTCATCTTCAAATTCATCTTCAATGTTTATCCAGTCGCCGTCAAATTCAACGGTGAAAAGCGAGGTTTCAACGCTTCCTTCTGAATTATCTGAAGTTTTGGGTTTATCGGGATTATCATCACCGCAAGCGGCAAATGAAAAGAGCATTGCGAGTGCAAGAAGAACTGCAAGTAATTTTTTCATAGTAACAGCTCCTTAAATTCTAAAATATGTTATGCCCAAGGGTCTTCTTCAACGGGAACACTGATATCTGCAAGACACTGAATTTCAACAAGGAACCATTGACCTGTTGATGGTTTTCTGCGAAGCTTCATCGGTCTCGGGTTATCTGCGCCGCCGCTTTTAACGTAAAGAGTTGCCCAATCCTGATTATCGAAAGAATAGGGATTTTCGATAACGGTGATTTTATAAGGTACATCGAGTTTATAGCTGTTCTGCGGAGTTGCACCCTCAAAATATGAACGTGCTTTATATGTTTCAGAACCGAGATGCTCTTTTATGAACTGCTTTTCAAAGCCGCTGACTTCGCCCGGACCTTTGAGGAAATTGAGCATTTCAATTGTTGCATCGGGGTTATGCTCATAGTTGCAAAGAACGGCAAGAGTGAGCGCAGTTGTTTTGAAAGCTGAATCAAGGCTTGCTTCGGGCAAAGCCTGAAGCTCTGCGACGCTTGTCGGAAGCGAAGCAAAAGTAAAGGTTTCTGTGTGATTTTTTCCTTTGCCTACTGAATGCACAGCATTGTTCACCGCTTTATTGATGCCCTGCGAAACCTCTCTTTTGAGAGTTGATTCTGCCTGCCTTTTGAGAGAATCAAAAAATCCCATTATTAAAACCTCCGATCAATTTTTGTTTTCTTGCTTCGGCTTTTCTTTCTTTTCAACATTGCTGTAAAGGAAGTTATCTGCACTGCCTGTAATAATCATACTACCCGGTCGGGTATAAACTGTTGCGTTCTCCTGCATATGAACGGATTTATTCTTTGAAGCAATTGAATTGATGATAAGGAAAGCAACAAGCATACCTATTCCGAGTGAAACGGGAAGCCAGATAAATGAAACTCCGTCTTTTTCTTCGGCTTCACCTGTGGTGATTACAGGTTCGCCTGATGAGTTATTGCCATAATATCCGTCTTCAAGATATTCCTCAGCGAGCTGATAATAATCATAAATACCGCCGTAATAGCTGTCATTTGAATCGTAAGCATCGCGCATTTCAGCGATTGCTTCATCATCAAATATTTCATCAACATTACCCGACGTGAACACAGCATAAGTGTTTTCACCGTCGTTGTGGAGAAGCAAAATACCGTTTTCGTTATCGGTATTGCCTGTGTAAATCCACTCGGCATAAGCATCGTCGTACATACCCGTTGTTTCATCGGCAATGCAGATCATAACGCAGATACCGTAAGTGTTTTCGAACTTTATTGCGATATTCTCAAGTTCTTCGTGCTCGCTTGATGAAAGCTTATTTGCATTATCTGCAACGTGCATATATGTATCGGCAGATGCAGAAACAACAAACGTAAAACTGATTACAACTGCAATTATGATTGCAAAAATCTTTTTTGTCATATTTTCCGCACCTCCTTAAAGCAATTCAATCAACCATAACAGACCGTAGATTACTGCGCCTAAACCTGCACCGAGCAGAAGAGTAGCTTTTGTGACAGCTTTTTTATCTGTCGGAATATTGCCGACAAACTTACCTGTCTGACCGTTCATTGCAAAGGTGAAAGTTTCACCGTTCCATTTTGTGTTGAGAAGCCATACGGGATAGAGAGCATACTTATAAAAACCGTTTGCAACGTTCATATTTGCGCTTTGATTTTCAACGTCATCATATCCCTTTACAGTGTCTTTGAACGAATCAATAATGCTCTGTCTGATTCTTTCGTTTGCACGGGGCATACTCTGTTCGGCTGTTACGTCATATTTATCGGCAAGATAGCCTGCAAGATATGCCGTGTTAAAATCAACTGCCTGCGACAAATCAAATGGCTCTACGGATTCCATAAGGACATCGGGCATTTTGGTTGAGCCGTCAACGGGAATGTTATCAAAGCTGATGTTACCGCTTCGGTAAATGTCAAAATACGATGTTTCGGTATAATCATAGTTTGCATCCGACCATTTTTTGACCTTTTTTGCTTTGTAGTTTGCGTTGCCGATTGCATCGCAGGTGAAAAGCCAATGAGGAACATAAACGCCCTTGATTTCTTCAAGTCTGTTATCCTCAAGGAATGATTTAGGAACAAATTTCTTGGTTGAAATATGTTTTTTGAGTGCTTCCTTTGCGGCTTTTTTATCGAGCTTGAAAGGAATAACAAGGTCGGGTCGGAGTGCGCCCGAAAACTGACCTTTCATAACAACCTGATTGCCGCAATAGGGACATTCTGTTGCACCCGTTGTTGAATCGGCAACTATTTCGCCGCCGCAAGAATTGCAGGAATAAACGTTCATACCGTCTGTTTCGCCTGCAGACCATTGGCTACTCTGCGAACTCCAGTTTATTTCATCGGTTTCCTGCGGCATATCGGTGATTTCAAACTCTGTGTCACAGTAGGGACATTTCGGTTTCTGAACACCGCTGTCAAATTCAACGGCACCACCGCAGCACGCACATTTTTGCTCAAGAATTGCTGACAAGATTAATCATCTCCTTTCATATATTTATTGATTGTTTGCAGAATTTCATCAAAGATTTCTTCTCCGCCTTCGGGTAATTCAAGACCCGTGTTGAAGCTGTAGTATTCTTTGTCGGAATATTTAAGTGAAATCGTATCTGTTGCTCCGTCAAGAACTACAATATCACTTCGTTTCAGCTTGCCCCAACCGAGAACACCGTATTTTTTGCAGATATCACGGATATCATCAATAGCTTTTGAATCTATCTGATATTCAAGGTTTATATCTTCTTTATCAAAGCCGACGGGATAACGGTAATGATATTCAAACCACACTTCATCATTATCTTTGATAAAAACACACGCTTCGGTTAATTCACCGTTCATACCGCCGCCTGATTCATAGTAGCAGGTATTTATCGTATCCGTAAGAGAATAAACCATACCGTTTTTATCCGGCACATAAAATTTATGCCTGTAATACCATACACTCGTCGCAACGGCAGAAATTATCGCAAGAACAGAAATGATAATTATTATAACGGTTTTCATCTTTTTCATTACTGTCTGGGTGAACCGCAGAATGCGCAGAATCTGCCACCGTCATTGTTAGCCTGACATGAGGGGCAAACCCAATTCTGTGATACAAGCTGCTGAACAGGTTGCTGTACAGGAGGCTGATTATAGCCGTTATTCATCTGCTGATTATACTGATTCTGCTGAACATAGGGATTTGCCTGAGGCTGACCGTAAGGATTCTGCTGCGCATAAGGATTGGGCTGACCGTATGCGCCTGCAGGTGCATAACCCTGATTCATCGGCTGATTATAGCCACCGTTCATCGACATACCTGCGTTATTCTGTGAAAGATTGTTGATAACCTGCTGTGCCATCTGCTG